>NZ_JBBIAM010000297.1:0-2003 GCF_054185185.1 Bradyrhizobium sp. UFLA05-153 | reverse complement strand
AAAGTGAATCGATGATTGCGAACTCACTTTAGCTCCACCGCCTTCTTGCTAGCGAAGGCCGGCTAGATGATCTTCAGCGCGAGTGTGCAGGCCGTAACGCAAGTGAACGCTGAGCAAGCCTCGAAAAGGACGAAGCACAGGCCGACCTGACAGCCATATCAGGGAAGGCTGACACGATTGGGGAGGAAGAGAGCGAAGTAAGGCTCCAATCGCTGTGCCGGGGTAGTGGCGACAGCATGCACACAAGGAAAGCGTACGCAACACGGGAGGCCCCACGGCGTGGTCAGGGATGATCAACCGGACGCCCGCGAGGGACAGGCCGGGCACCGTGGGGATGCGGAGGGGTTCGTAGTACCGCTGAAGCCGGGTAACGCCGAGGGAGGGAAGGGACCTCAGTTCAAGACGAACGCAAGACGTAGCGAGGGACCTGGGGATTGGGCAACCTATCAACTCCGAAGAGTGTTCAGAAACTGCAGACGGCGTTGCACGCGAAAGCGAAGGCAGAAGCCGGCTACCGCTTCTACGCCCTGTACGACAAGATCAGCCGGGAAGACATCTTGGCCCATGCCTATGCTCAATGCCGCTCCAACAAGGGCGCACCGGGCGTGGACGGTCAGGACTTCGCGGACATCGAGGCGTACGGGGTGCAGCGGTGGCTTGGCGAACTGGCGCTTGCGCTCAGGCAGGAGACGTATCGACCGGACCCTATCAGAAGAGTGTACATACCGAAGGCCAATGGCAAACTCAGGCCATTAGGCATCTCGACCTTGCGCGATCGAGTCTGCATGACGGCAGCGATGCTAGTGCTAGAACCGATCTTCGAAGCCGACCTTCCACCCGAACAGTACGCGTACCGTCCCGGGCGAAATGCCCAACAGGCGGTGGTCGAGGTGGAAGCGCAGCTGTTCCGTGGCCACCCGGAAGTCGTTGACGCCGACCTCGCGGACTACTTCGGAAGCATTCCGCATGCCGACCTTCTCAAGTCGGTAGCGCGCCGGATTGTTGATCGGCGCGTGCTGCATCTGATCAAGATGTGGCTGGAGTGTCCCGTGGAAGAAACCGACGATCGAGGACGGAAGACACGCACGACCGAAGCCCGGGACAACCGGCGCGGCATTCCGCAAGGTTCACCCCTCTCACCATTGCTGGCGAATATCTACATGCGCCGGTTTGTGCTGGGATGGAAGATGCTCGGGCTGGAGCAAAGCCTCGGCTCTCGCATCGTGACCTACGCCGACGATCTCGTGATCCTGTGCCGAAGGGGCAAAGCCGAAGAGGCCTCGTCGCGACTGCGCGAGATCATGGGAAAGCTGAAGCTGACGGTCAACGAGGAGAAGACACGAATCTGCAAGGTCCCGGAAGAAAAGTTCGACTTCCTGGGATACTCATTCGGGTTGATGTATTCGGCGAAGACCGGAAAGGCGTACCTCGGGTACCGGCCCTCGAAGAAGAGCATCAAGCGTATGGTTGAGCAAATCCATGCACTGACGACCCGAACGGGAACTTGGCAAGACACCACAGAGCTGGTGGCGAGGTTGAACCGCACGCTGCGCGGATGGGCGAACTACTTCAACGTAGGCACCGTCAACAAGGCGTACCGGGCGATCGACAACTACACCGCTGTGCGGTTGCGCCGGTGGTTGCGCATCAAGCACAAGGTAAGGCGACGCAAGGGCGGGACTTATCCACTCTCGCACCTCTACGGGCACTTCGGGCTCGTACGCCTAACCGCGCTTGGCCGCGACGTGCCGTGGGCGAAGGCGTGAAGTCATGTCCGAGAGCCGGATGCGTTAGCTGCGCCCGTCCGGTTCGATGAGCGGGATGTGGAAACGGAGCCAAGGGTGAACCAGTAAGGCACCGCCAGACGAAAGGGGCGGCAAACAGATATGTTCAGCCTACCGCCACCGCGCCACATCTCGACTCTACCCTTAGCGACTATTCCCCGCGCTTGTCGAATGGACCCGGAGCCGACATAACAAGTTCGTCTGCTGTGATGCGGAATG
>NZ_JBBIAM010000296.1:0-2033 GCF_054185185.1 Bradyrhizobium sp. UFLA05-153 | reverse complement strand
CCGAGATCTTCCGAGATCGCCTGGCCGCCGGTCAGGATCGCGATGTCCTGCAGCATGGCCTTGCGGCGATCGCCGAAACCCGGAGCCTTGACGGCCGCGACCTTGAGGCCGCCGCGCAGACGGTTCACGACGAGCGTGGCGAGCGCCTCGCCTTCGACATCTTCAGCCACGATGACCAGCGGCTTGCCGGTCTGCACCACGGCCTCGAGCAGCGGCAACATCTCGTTCAACGAGGAGAGCTTCTTCTCGTTGATCAGGATGTAGGCGTCTTCCATTTCAGCGCGCATCTTGTCGGCATTGGTAACGAAGTAGGGCGAGATGTATCCGCGATCGAACTGCATGCCCTCGACGACGTCGAGCTCGGTCTCGAGTGACTTGGCTTCTTCAACGGTGATGACGCCCTCGTTGCCGACCTTCTTCATGGCATCGGCGAGGAACTTGCCTACTTCGGCATCGCCATTGGCGGAGATGGTGCCGACCTGGGCGATCTCTTCGTTCGAGGTGACCTTCTTGGTATTCTTCGAGAGGTCCGCAACGACCGCGTCGACCGCGAGGTCGATACCGCGCTTGAGATCCATCGGGTTCATGCCGGCGGCAACCGATTTGGCGCCTTCACGGACGATCGCGGCGGCGAGAACGGTCGCGGTGGTGGTGCCATCGCCGGCAGCATCCGCCGCCTTCGACGCCACTTCCCGCACCATCTGCGCGCCCATGTTCTCGAACTTGTCCTCGAGTTCGATCTCCTTGGCGACGGCAACGCCGTCCTTGGTGATGCGGGGAGCGCCGAACGACTTGTCGAGGACGACGTTGCGGCCCTTCGGACCGAGCGTGACCTTCACGGCATTGGCGAGGATCTCGACACCGCGCAGCATGCGGTCGCGGGCATCGACCCCTAATTTGACTTCTTTGGCTGACATATTTGTCCTCCCCGAATTGAAATTCGTCTCTCACCTGCGAGGCAGCATAGGCAGGCGCTCCTCAGGGGTGAGCATTTGCGGCGGTCAGCGTCAGGCCGCCTTCTTGGAGCCGGCGACGTCGGTGAGAACACCCATGATGTCGCTTTCCTTCATGATCAACAACTCCTGGCCGTCGATCTTGACCTCGGTGCCCGACCATTTGCCGAACAGCACGCGGTCGCCGACCTGGACGTCGATCGGGATCAGCTTGCCGCTCTCGTCGCGGCCGCCGGGGCCGACGGCGATCACTTCGCCCTGGGAGGGCTTCTCCTTGGCCGTGTCGGGAATGATGATGCCGCCAGCGGTCTTCTGGTCGGCCTCGATGCGCTTGACCACGAGGCGGTCGTGAAGCGGACGGAATTTCATGCGATCCTCCCCTCTCTTGTGATTATTGCTGGATTGGCCGTCGCAATGAGCGAGTGCTCGCCGCTCCTCACATAAGCCTGTGACACTTGGGCGCAAGGGCTTCGACCCATGTCGCCTGTTGGCCCAAGCAGCGGTTGGGGATGTCCGCTATTCCGCCGCTGTCAGGGAATAAGCAGACATCCGGCAAACAGGCCAAAAGCGACGCGATTGACCCCATCCGGACGTTGCGCACTCCAAGGCTGGAACTGTGGTATCCTCCGTGACCCCGTGGGAGGGTTCAATGAAGCGGCGGACCCTAGGCTCAGCTCGGATGAGGTGATCGAATGAGTGCGCCGGCAAGCCGGTGCGATCCTGCCGGCGGAAGGCCGGTCCGAGTCAGGGTTAGCGCCCCGCGTGGTAGCGCATGTTGCACGGCCCCTGACGACAGTGGCCGCGAAGCCTACGACTACATACAGATCTGAAGATTGCGCTGCGGGGTCGCGAGGAGGATCAACGTCGTGAAGCGGGACTTCGACCTCATCGTTTATGGCGCGACGGGCTACACCGGCCGCCTCATCGCCGAATATCTCGCGGCGTCCTATCGCGGCGACGATGCGCCATCCTGGGCGATCGCGGGGCGCTCGACCGACAAGCTCCAGAAGGTGCGTGCCGATATCGGCGCACCGGACGATTTGCCGTTGGTCACGGCGGATGCCGCCGAGCCGGCCAGCC
>NZ_JBBIAM010000295.1:0-2013 GCF_054185185.1 Bradyrhizobium sp. UFLA05-153 | reverse complement strand
GGATGCATCAGCTATCTCCGTGGCAAGAACTTGAACGTGATCGAGCCCACCAAAGAGGCGGAAGATAAATGGGTGGCGCATCATGATGAGACCGCCAATGAGATGTTACTTGCCAAGACCAATTCCTGGTACTTGGGATCGAACGTCGAAGGGAAACCGCGCCGGGTGCTCTCCTACACCGGCGGGTAGGCAGCTATCGACAAAAATGCGACGAGGTCGCCGCAAGCGGCTATCAGGGCTTTGCTATGCACTAGCTCCGTGCTCAAGACGAATCCGATGCGAGGAATTGCGAGAGTTCCCGACTGATGGCCTCTTGTCTGGGAAAATGGAGCCGTGATGGGAGTGTTGTCAGATCTGCGGGTCGTCGAGATTGGCAGTTCGGCGGCAACTAGCTATTGCGCGCGATTGTTTGCCGACTTCGGCGCGGATGTTCAGAAGGTCGAACCGCCGGCGGGCGATCCACTTCGCGACTGTCCGCCGCTCACTCCGATGGGGCAGAGCGCTTGGTTCGCGTTCCTGAACTTCAACAAGTCAAGCACGATCATCGATCCCGCGGCCCCGAATGCGATCGCGCGGCTGACTGCTATGATCGAAAACTGCGATATACTGATTGACGGCAGGGACGTTGATGCAGCGGATTGCCCGCCCATTGACATCGCCGCGATCCGCCAGCGGCGATCCAGATTGATCTGCCTCGAAGCGAGCTGGTTCGGCAGCGAGGGTCCTTATGCAGGATTTGCCGCAACCGATGCCACCATCCGCGCGCTTGCCGGCCTCGTCAAGCTGGTTGGACCGGTCGAGGGCCCACCGCTGCACGCACCAGATTTCCAGACTGGTATCCTCGGCGGTTTGTGGGGGTTCATCGCGGCGGCTTCTTCGGCGGTTGCGCGAACGAAGGGTGAAGCAGGGGCGCTGTGGTCGGTCAGTATCTTCGAATCGAGCCTGGCTCTTAGCGAATATCTCATGTTCGAGGCATCGGCGCGCGGCGAGGTCATGCGCCGGATTGGCGTTAATCGCTTCTGGCCGGTTTTTCCGGGTGGTATTTACGAGACTAGGAAAGGCTGGCTCGGTGTGACAACGTTCACGCCGGCACAATGGCGCGCATTCTGCGATATGCTCGGCCTGTCCGACCTGCGCGATAATCCGGCTCTAGTCCTCGGCGAAGAGCGTTTGAAGCACATCGAGAGGATCGAACAACAGTTCGTGCCGAGGCTGAAAGCGCGGACAGCGCAGGAGTGGTTTGCGGAGGGGCGCAAGCGGAAGATCCCGATCGTGCCAGTACCCGATATGTCCGATCTGCTGCGCGATACCGAAAAAAAGGTGCGCGGCGCAATCGTGCCTGTCGTCCTTGGCCAAGAAGAAGGCATGACCGCTGGATCGATGCAGCGGCTGACATTGACGCCGCCGCGACGAGGTGGCAAGGTTCCGGCTCCCGGCGAGCAGCAAACTTTTGCGGACATCCAAAAGCAGCGATCCTTGGCTACGTCGCAGACGTCCAGGTTCGTTGATGTCGGACGGCAGCCCTTGCGTGGGATTCGCGTCATTGACTTCACGATGGGCTGGGCAGGTCCGTTGTGCACGCGCACTCTGGCTGATCTTGGTGCAGACGTCATCAAGATCGAGTCCACCAAGTACCCCGATTGGTGGCGCGGTGTTGACCGACGGCCTGCTTACGTCGACGCTCAGATGTACGAAAAGACGCCAGCCTTCTGCGTCATGAACCGCAACAAGCGAGGCATCACGCTCGATCTCACGCAGCCCCAAGGACTCGCTCTTGCCAAGCGTCTTCTGGCGGGAGCCGACGTCGTCGTAGACAATTATTCGGTTGACGTGCTGCCAAAGCTCGGGCTTGGCTACGAGGTGCTTCGAACGCTCAACCCTCGGCTCGTCATGTTGTCGATGTCAGCTTTTGGAGCAAACAGCCTCAATCGCGATTGTCGGGCCTACGGCTCGACCCTCGAGCAGGGCTCTGGGCTGCCGATCGTAGTCGGAACTCCTGTCTCTTATACACAT
>NZ_JBBIAM010000294.1:0-2083 GCF_054185185.1 Bradyrhizobium sp. UFLA05-153 | reverse complement strand
ATCAGCCCCGGCACCCCGGACGCCCACCAGATCGAGTCCTACAAGGTGCTATCCGGCACAAACCCGACCGGCACCGCAGTGTGGTGGTACAGCGAGGGACAAGCCGGCACAAAGACCACATACTGCTTTGCGCCGGGATCGCTGACCTGACCCTGGGGGCGGGGCTCGGTGTGTCTACGCAGACTGGCTACCTGTCTCATAGGTACGCGCGGTAGCCCCGCTCCATCGCTGGGGCTGGGGGCTGAATAGCGATGGAGCGGGGAGTCCGGGGCTTCGGTCGGACCAGCGCGGAAACGATCGATGCCCGAGACGTAAGGATTTACCGTCGTGATTTTGGCTTGTTGGCGACCGATGCATGGCGCCAATCGTTCAGACTACGAAAAACCTAATAGGTGTTGCCGCCGTGCAATTTCCAAAGCCACATTGTTGCCCCACTATCGACCCTAGCCGGTCATGATTTGACCAGCGCACTGGCTGGCTAGGCTCGGCACATTCTTCGGCGGGGGCTGTGTGCCGGGCCGCCGATCAGGGGGTGGTCACTGCTGTCACGGCGTCGCCGCTGTGCCGTCGACTTAGCTATGCAGCCTTCTTTGCCCGCTTGGCGATCTTCGCCACGGTGGCGTGACCGCGATCACATCGCGCAGCCTCCACGTCTGGCAACGTGAGAAGCGGGGGGCATTTTTGCCGACCCTGTTTCAGTACCACTGACTTGGAGACCACTCATGATCGACAGCAAAGTTGCCAAGGACGACGCCAACAACCTCGAGCGTGCGATTCCGCGGATTCTCGCCCGCCAGCTCGCGCGGCCGCTCACCAACGACGAGATCGACCACATTGCCGGCGGCATGATTTCGCGCGGCGCGATCGGCGGCGTCACGGTCGCGCCTCGTGCCGGCACGCAAACCCTCTCAGCCTGCCCCGGGAACGACGCCGACACGTGATACAAGCGCGCCTCAGTCAGCTCTTGCGCGCGCGCTAGTCGCCAAGCTCATTGCCGACGACTTTCCAAATCTGCCGGGTTGTGGAAACGGGTGAGCAGGCTCGCCCCCGAGGAACGTAGCCCTCGCAGCGTTGTTACCTGTGAGCGGCTCGACTCATCCCTTGCCGCGACGCGGCCGTCGGCATCTCTGGAGGAACGCCCCACAATGGACGTCGCCGGTGGTCGCGGCCCTGCAGATAGAGGGGCATGTGCCGGGTCAGCCACAGGCCTGAGGGCGAGCCCGCCGGGCGGGGCCGCAGAGGGGTGCAGGAATTTTTTTCTCAAGCTCGTGTGTGCGTTGCCGTGCGGTTTCGCGCTAGGGCCGCATGCACGTTGCGCTTGTTTGTCGTGGGCGCCTGGCGATGTCCCCAGGCGCGGTAAGGTGCGCAGGCGGCGCTTGAGGCGCCGCCTGCGTTAAGTGCGCGCTACTGGAGACGCGGGTCGGGCGAGCCATACGCTACAGGGTACCCTACAGGGATGACCGGGCCGCCCCCCAAGAGCCCCAGCAGGGGCGGCGGGATGGGGATGGATGGCGTAATTGAAGGTTCAGTTGGGAAGTACCTCAGGTCGCCACCGCTAACCTCATCGAGATCGCCGATGGATAGTTCGTGAAGTTCGTTGCTCATTCTCGCTCCTGCAATGGTTTAGGAAGAGAAGAGTGTGGCTCTCTTGGGTTCGCTCGCGCCGTGACCCACGTCACGCTTGGTTGGTGCCCATTCACAGCCTCCAGTCGATGTGGGTTGATCGCTGTTCGAAATAGGCCCGGGCGCGCTCTCTGCGGCGATTCTCATCGTCGATCTCAAGGGACTTGATGCACCAGTTTCGCCAGGCCCCCGGGGTCGACCAAAAGGGGCCCGGTGCCGTCAGAGAGGCCCAAGGCTTACCGGTGTGGGCTCGGTGCCTGCCAAGTCACGAAGCTAACGAATGTTGCATCGGCCATGCCTCAATGCAGCGAACATCACCTTCTCATCTGCTTCGCTTCGGCAGCATAGCGGAGTTCATCGGAGTTTCTGCCGCCTAGCTCAGCTGCGAATGACCCTGGCTGTGTAAAAACGCGAAGGATTGAAACACGGCTAGAATTACATTCTGCAGTTTGTCATCTAA
>NZ_JBBIAM010000293.1:0-2065 GCF_054185185.1 Bradyrhizobium sp. UFLA05-153 | reverse complement strand
TAGGAATCCTCAAGGACCATCCCGCCGGAAAGACTCCGCGTCGGGGCATCATCCCGGACTTCAGTGACGGCGATATCGGCGTTGCGCAGCGAACGCGTAATCAACGACAGCGGTTCATGCTCGAGGTCGAAGTACTGCCTGGCATTCTGACCGTAGAAACCCGTCGGCTTCATATGGAGGGGCCTTGTCTGCAAGATTTGGCCTGGCAGCGCATTTCCACGGCAGCCCGTGAGGTCCGCGGTCATTATCCGGTATTCCAGTGCGGAGGTCTAGAATTAGGGAGACGTAAACCGCACTTTATTGTGAGGCGAAGCGGTAGCTCTAAGGTGGCCCACAAATCTCAGATTGCGCCTCTTAGGCGTTTTCAGAATGAGCCGGTTTGCGTCGACAGCCGGGCCTTCTGCGACACCAATGCCGACTTCTGCCTATGGCCTTTCTGTGACCTCCGGCGATGTCCGCTATCGTACCGCTATTGGCGGATAAGCAGACATCAGGCTTGACCCAGCACCCCGATCACGGTGCACGACCTGGTCAGCCGCGCACGGCCACTGCGCGGCCGTAGGGCGGCTGGGCGGCGACCGGCGGATTGGCGGTCTGCGCGGCGAGCTCGCCGATCAGGCGGTCGGCATCCGCCGCCATGCCGTCGGGCGCCTGGATCACCAGCCGCTCCAGCGCCCAGCGATAGGACGAGACGCGCTGCTCCAGGCATTGCTGCACCCACTGGACGATCAGCGAGTTCTCCTGCATGCGCGCGACCGCGTCCGCCTTCTCTCTTGGCGACAGTTCGGAGACGCGCGCCATGCTGGCATTGCGCTTCTTGTCGAGATCGATGACGCGGATCGCACTGGCGAAGAACGGCTCGAAACGCGTGATGTCATTGCGCACGTCATCGATGAGCTGCGCATAGCGCGAGGAATGCGAGCGGTGTGGCTCGTCGATCAGGGTGCGGCCGTACATGGTGCGGTCGAACACCACCTTCTGCTGCCAGGGCGAGGGCAGCGCCTTGTAGTCGCCGAACACGCTCTTCCAGGCGGGACGGGACAACGGCGGCTCGATCATGGGATAGGCGAGGTCGCGAAGCTGGCGCTCCTCGTCGGTGAGCTGGAATTGCGAAGCCTTGAGACCAAGGCTGCCCGTCACCTCGGCACCCAGCCAACGGTGCATGTCGTCGCTGCGCATGTCTTCGCGGGTGCGGCCGAAATCGCCGCCGCTACAGGCGCCGAGCGTCGCGCCGGTCAGCGCGAGCAGCAGGGCCGACGCGAAACACCGGATCTTGTGGTGTGGGTCCGGCATTGCACGACAGCCGGATGATTAGCGACGCCGGCGGCGGCGCCCCGGCGCAGTGCCCTCTTCCGGCCCACGACCGCCGGTGGTCTCGTCCGATTCACGCTCGATGCGGATCACGGGAAGGATCAACACCGTCCCCATCTCTGCGAGCGGAGCGACATCCCCTGATGAGCCCAGCCGGCGATCGGCCGGAAATTCAATGATGGTCCCCATGTCAGCTCTCTTCTATTGCCGCGCGACCGAACGGTCCTCACAACATGGGTGCCATTAAGATCAGCACATGGTTAACGGGGTGTAAACGTGCCGGCCGGACCGTAACCGCACGGGTCAGACGCGCCGTCCCGTTGCGGCACGACAACTGCTGAAACTGCAGCACCGGTTCACACCTCGTTTTCCTTAACGAGCCTTTAAAACAACCCGCGATAGGCTGACGCGGACGATTTTTCTCGAGTTGCGTACGCCTCATGACCAAGCCGCTATTTCCAGCATTCGACGGGCTCATCACCCTCTCCCGTCGCGAAGGCGTCGATATTCGCCCCACGCTCCTGCGCGTGCTGACCGACCTTTATGTGCAGGCGAAGAGCCATAGCGGCGACGAGGAGCGGCAATTCGTCGAGCTCGCCTCGCGGCTGATCGACCAGGTCGACGATGCGACGCGCGCCGCGGTCAAGGCCCGTCTTGCGATCTATCCGGCAACACCCGCCCAGATCATGCAGAAGCTTGGGCTCCTGCCCGCGGATGAGGGCCGGCGGATTCCGCTGGCTGTCTCTTATACACA
>NZ_JBBIAM010000292.1:0-2144 GCF_054185185.1 Bradyrhizobium sp. UFLA05-153 | reverse complement strand
TTGCTCCACCCGCGCCACTTGGCGTACAAAACCCCGAGACTCTAACCGCTGCTGGATGAAAATTCAGTGGCAGGTCACCATGCCCATTCATTTCAAAACATTAATGCGACGGCCAGCGTCATGTAATGCTGGAGTTTGCATCAAGACATCATAAAGGCGCTTGGCATGAGCCTGAGTTTGTGAAAGCGACTGCAACGGGGCCCAGACCAGCCTCAATTGACACGAGGACGCCCGCGTGGGCTCTGTGAAGGAAAAAGCGTTGCGCGCGCGTGCACGCAAACTCGGTTACGCTATCCATAAGTCACGATCACGTTCGATCCACGAGGACAATCTCGGCAGATACGCGCTCGTCAAGGAGGATAGCAATCTCGTCGTGCTTGGCGAGCGCTTTGATGCATCGCTTGAAGAGATTGCTGAATACCTGGATTGAGACTACGGCCGGATGCGACGGATAGACGACCATGTAGCACCGGTTCGCTCAGCGCAGTCCTTGGCGAGGCTGGTGTAACCTTACGAAGAAGAAATTGGACCTCTCAGGCTTCGGTGGCTAATGAGCCAAGCGTCGGTGAGGGCTGTGATACCCTCGCCGAGGACGTAGAGTAACAGGTAAACTTGGCCCTCCCACCTTCCAAAATGGGTGCGGAGGGCCTTCTTTGACGAGCCGTGCTGAAGAAGCGAAGACCCGGCTGGCTGCTCGTAGTGTCGCTTGCATGGCGGCGCTCATCTTGTGCGCTGGGCGCTGCTTCTGCTTACGCCGCAACATCGCATTCGGTACTTCCGATAATGGCCCTTCGCGACGTATTGCAACGCCACACGTCCCCGGTCGCTCTCGGGCGATAGCGGAAATCGAGAGGCCGCGTCTATCGCGAAGGGTCACGCTCATGACCCTTGGCAGACAACAAGCTACTGATCAACGACCGGCAATTTGAGGCCGTCCTGGCCATTACATTGTGCTATACCAATTTGCGCCGGCACGACCCTGTCTTCAGCCCGGAAACGTTGCACCATGACCGATTATCCTAATCCGGCATGGACCGACGAAGGCCGCTTCCGCGGCTCCCTCGACGATGTGATTATCATCCCGCTTGTTTGTGTTGCACTCGTTGCAAACAAAATCCTGCATTTCATTATTTCCATCTTGATGCGGCTGCTCGACTACGCCTTCCCATTCGCAGTGCGGATTGTCTGGTTTCCGCTCTTTGCGGCCAAGCTTCTTGGTAATGTCGTCGTTGCTCTAATAAGCAGCGCTTTCCGCTTCCTTCCCCTTTCCGAGGCAAAACGCCGACAGTGGCGCATGCGGATCCGCCGAAATTGGTCGTGGTTACGGCGGAGGATCAGCTATCGGGCGTTCGAACAAGCCGTGCATGATGCCTTTGAAAGCAGCATGGCATGGGTGTTCAGAGAATGCCGGCACCTCACGCCGAACACCGCATTGCTCGTGATACTGGGCGCGGTGCTTTGGCTTCCGATCTCTCTCGCGGCTGCAACGGTGATGCACGCGGTGCTGATTGCCAATGTCGCGTCTTGGCCTGCTTGGACGCAACTCTTGCATCCGGTTGCAACGATCATCGCCAAGAGCAAGCTTTTGGTGGTGCCGGTGTACCCGGCAGCCTGGCCACAAGCCAAGAGACATCCGTTCGTTCAGCTCGTATTCAGGATCTGTCGAGCCATCCAGCGCGTGCATGCGATCAGGAAGATTAGCTTTCGCTATCGGCAGGCGGAGGTTGCCAGCATCGCGGCGGTTGAAAGGCTCGAGCGCACCGCCGGCCTCGCATCGGCGGTATTGTGGCTGCGCAAGGCGCATGTCACCGAACACTTCGGCGTCGAGAAGCGTACTCGGAAATTGCGTTCGTTCTTCTCACGATGGTCTATCAAGTTCTCAGCCGAGTACTACGAAGCGAAGGAGCGGCAAGCCTCGGGCGTCCCATCATCATACGACAACAGCAAGCTGCGACCGCCGAGATGATGTCTGGTATTGGCCCTCATGCGAAGTCCGGTGTGGCTCTCAAATCGTCTGCTTATCGGTGAACACCGGAAGAAGCCGACTGACTTTCAGAACGACGCTTATGACCCTGGTTCGCGGTAGGGATGCCCATTGCTGGACACCCCCCGCGCAGATCCGGACAAGCCCGATTCGAGCATCC
>NZ_JBBIAM010000291.1:0-2188 GCF_054185185.1 Bradyrhizobium sp. UFLA05-153 | reverse complement strand
GAGATAGGATGGCCAGCCGGCCCTCGTCCGGCGAATGACGACGTCAAAGTCGCGGCCCAGGCGCGCCGGCTCTTCCGAACTTGTGAAGATCTGCGGCGCGATGTCAGGGTGCTTGCGGATGAAGCTCGGCAGTTGTGGAATGAGCCACCGCGCCGCGAAACTTGCCCGGACGTTAATGCGTAGGCTTGACATGGGAGCGAGGCGAGCGACCGCGGCGGCCGTTGCTGCGATGCGTTCAAGCCCGGGTGCGAACCCTGCGAAAAGCTGCCGTCCAACGGGGGTCAGGCTTACCTGGCGGGTTTCTCTGACGAAGAGCTGTACGGCGAGATGCTCTTCAAGAAGCTTGATCTGTCGGCTGACAGCCCCATGAGTGACGCCCAATTCGGCCGCCGCGAGCGTAAAGCTCGCATGTCTGGCCGCGGCTACGAAGGCGCGCACCGCATTTAAAGGAGGGAGACGGACGTTCGTCATGCGTGAGTTTCCATCACGCATACATCTCAGATTAACTCGGTTGTTGCCATCGCTTTCTCGGACTATTCGCGTTGAAGCGCGTTTGATTTCTTCACCGAAGCTACTGATCAGTATGCCCAAAGCGGAATACCATGGCTGAAAAAATCGAACTGATCCTGTTCGACATGGACAACGTCCTGTGCGCCTACGACAGGCATGCGCGTGCCGCGCGCTTGGCCGAAATCTCCGGCAACACGGCGGAGAACATCTATCAAGCCATATGGGAAAGCGGGTTCGAGCGATTGGGCGACGACGGCACACTCTCGCGTCGGGAGTATCTTAGCGCTTTCGGAGAGCGGATCGGCCATCCTCTGAGCCTTGCTGAATGGCTCGACGCCCGTCGAACGTCAATGACGCCGGATCACGCGATGCTCGGGGTCGTCAGTCACTTGCGCAGGTCCATCGATGCAGCTGTTCTCACGAACAACACTGAGCTGGTCGTGGATCACATCGATCTTCTTTCTCCAGAACTCCGACCGCTATTTGGTTCACGACTGTACGCGTCGGCTCGATTTCGTGCGGCGAAGCCTGAAGTCGCCTGCTATCGACGATGCCTAGCCGAGTTGGGCGTAAGACCGGAAGCCGTCCTGTTCATCGACGATCTCGCCGAAAACGTAGCGGGGGCGCGCGAGGCCGGTCTGCATGGCCATCATTTTACATCTGTCGGGGGATTCCAGGCAGAGTTGAAGCGCTATGGGCTTCTTTTTCCGGGGGTTGATTGATGCTCTTGCGGCAATGTTGGGCCATGTCCACGGAGGAGGCGCTAGATCTGATCGACTCAGATCCTTGGGCCTTGCTGATGTGCAACGGCAAGGAGGCGCCCCTTGTCACGGCAATTCCCCTGTTGCTGGATCGAAGTCGCGGCAAACTAGGGACCTTGGTGGGTCACATCGCACGGGCCAATCCACAGGCTTCGGCGATCAACAACGGTCTGCGCGTGCTGACTTTATTTCAGGGACCACGCGCTTACGTGAGTCCAAGCTGGTATCCGGCTCGCGACATGGCGCCCACGATGTATCACGTCATGGTGGAAGCCGAAGGCGACATCTCGTTGCAAGACCAGGAAACCGCGCGGCAATGGATCGATCTGCTGACGAGGCGCTATGAAACCGGGCGTTCCGAACAATGGACCATGGGTGAGCTGCCTGAAGACGGTATCGCCCGGCGGATGACCATGATTGTCGGTTTTGAGGTGACGATTACGACGATAAGAGGCAAAGCCAAGCTCGGCCAGGACGAACCGCGAAATGATGCTCTATCTGTCGCGTCGAATCTCGATGCCTCGGGGATGCGCAGTGACCAGCAGCTGGCTGCTTGGATCAGGAAAAAAGACAGTGGCGAGGGCAGGGGCCATCATCATTTCATCGAGGGCCTCGTTGCCGACGTCGAGGGCAACAAGGTCCGGCTCTCAGCCAAGGCGGCGGTCGCCGTGACGATGGAAGAGGAAAAGTAGCGGCCCCTCGGCAGGTTCCGTTTTCGTTCCCTATTCGCGTCCCAACACCTTCCGGTAGCCTCCGCACCCGTCGCGTATTGTAAGGTGCAGGAATGGCGGAGCCTTCTCGGCCACGCCGCTCGCAAGGGATCGCCGGGACATGGCCTGTATCGCGGTCGCGGCCGCCGCCAATGGCAGCGTGCCGCTCCTGGTGCTCGGCCTTGCCATCAGCGTGCCGCTGATTGT
>NZ_JBBIAM010000290.1:0-2192 GCF_054185185.1 Bradyrhizobium sp. UFLA05-153 | reverse complement strand
CGATGATTGCGAACTCACTTTAGCTCCACCGCCTTCTTGCTAGCGAAGGCCGGCTAGATGATCTTCAGTGCACTCCCGCCTCCGCCGCTTTCGCAAATTCGAAGGCTCACGAGTAAAGTACACCGCAATTCCCAGCGCCCCTCCCGGAGTCCCCTCAATCCTCGACCCGGTACAGCCGCCATCGCTCGGGCACGCCTTTGAGCTGGTGAACGCCGTGATCCCTGAAGCGGATTTGCGCGTGCGACACGAGCAGGTTCTTGACCGCGCTCGAGACCAGGACTTCGCCGGCGCGCGCTTTCGCGGCGATGCGCGTGCCGATGTGAAAGGCGAGACCGACCATTTCGCCCCCGCTCACCGTGTACTCGCCCACATGCAGCCCTACCCTGATCTCGAGCCCGAGCGTGCGCACGGCCTTTTGGATCGCTGTCGCGCAATTGACCCCGGCAGCCGGCGCCTTGAACGTCGCCAGCACTCCGTCCCCCGTCGTCACGACTTCCTTTCCGCGCGAGGTTCTCAGCTCTTTGCGCACGGCTGCGTAATAGTGGCCCATCACCTTTGTCCAGCGCGCATCGCCGAGCTTTGCAGCTTTTTCGGTGGAGCGGACGATATCGACGATCAGGATCGTGGCGAGCGCCTGTTTGAGCTCGGTGCCGCGCTCGACGGATCGGCGCCGGAGCGCAATCGGTCCGGCCAGCGATTCGTAGCGATGGCTGCGGCGCCGCGCGATCGCGGCTTTTGCATAGTCCTGGGCACGCTGAGCCGTACCGCAACGAACTGTTTTCTCCCTCGGCGCAACCGTCCAGTAAACCTTCCGCCCGTCTCCGGCACCATGGACTTCCACGGCGCCCCACTTCAGGAAAACCGCCGAGCCAACGCGCCGAACACACCACGCCTTCGACGTGTATCCGGAAACGTTCGACTGATGGACCCCGATGCGAAGGAATTTTGGCATGAACGTGCGGCCATTCGCAGGAACGTTTGGGAAAGCCTCCGTCAAAAAATAGTCGTACACCCCTGCGTTGGCAACCGCACCGCCCGCGCATTCGCGACGTTGAGTTACGATGACAGTGCATTCAATTTGCCCGATTCGCCTTGGTACCCATCACCGCGGGCATGGCCCGCTTGGCTAGCATCGTCATCCCCTGTCAATTGTACCACTTCGCCTGGCGCGGCAACGGACGCACTCATTGTCGATTGAGTGCACTGTAATCCCCCGTAAACGAACCGCGCACCGTTGCGGTCCGCGTCCCGCGGCCGCCTCGCGGCGGGCCTGTAGCTCAATGGTTTGAGCCGGCCGCTCATAACAGTCTGGTTGCAGATTCGAGTCGTGCCGGGCTCACCACAACAAATTCAAATAAATACTTGTCGGACTGAGAGCGGCGTTACGGCTATTTTTGCCACAGAAATTCTACGACGGATGTGAACGAACGTCGTCGAACGCGGACGAATTCGCGCAAATGACGATCAGATAGTTGGCCGTGTGAGACGGCTTGCTCGTACGTTTCTCTGACAACAGAAAGTCGTCCGGTACGTCATCTGCTTTTGCTCGACAATCGGACGTTCGCCGGCGACGTCCGCAGCTTCGAAATGGGCCATTTCCGGACCAAGAGTATCGACGATCGCGCTGATATTCCGTGCGACTCTAGCTCGCCGGCATGTTGTTCCAGATGTCGCGATGCAGACGCCACCGGCCATCCGGGCATCTGAGCCAGACAACAAGGTATTTTGCCTTTGCTTGCCCGGTGTCGGTTTCGCCAATCTCGTAGGCAGTGTCACCGACGACCTCGAGCTCAGTGGTCTTGAATGTGGGGTCGCTCCGCTCGAGTGCCGCGCGCCAAAATTCTTCTATCGCCTTCCTTCCCGAAACGATCGCCGCACCCGGCGGCAGAACCTTGGCATCTTCGGTAAAGATGCCAGCCACACCCAAATAATCCTTGCGGGCGGCGGCGGCTCCAAAGTTGCGAATTTCCAGTTCAATAGCCTGTCGACGCTCATCAGAGTTCATAACGATCCTCCTGCTGAAGCTACAACACGCCACGCACCCACGATGTCGATCCCCTCGTCCTTACCAAGAAGCAGATTAGCCTATCAAAATTGGCACGCTATGTCCCTTTCGGGTCTTGGTTGTGTGCAAACGGATAGGTCGGCACGCGGCCGTGGTCGCCAATCATTGCAGGCGGCTGATGTTCTGG
>NZ_JBBIAM010000028.1:0-97969 GCF_054185185.1 Bradyrhizobium sp. UFLA05-153 | reverse complement strand
CTACTGCGCCTGGCTGCTTGAGGAGGGTGGCCTGCCGGTGCGCGTGATTACAACCTCGCGCCAGCGCGAGGTGATCTGGCGCGATGCGCACCAGATCGTCACGAAGCCTTCCGCCGACCTTCCCAAGGCATTTCCCTGAGCATGGGAAGGCCCGGTGGGGATGACGAAGAAAGTCGAAAGCGGTCGCTTTTGATTTGCAGTCCGGCACCGGCGGTTTCGGCCCCCGGTTGCCGGACGCAAACCGGCGGCCCCCGGCATCGAGCGTGACGTTCGGCTCGCGCCTTGCGGAGACATCCGAATCCCCTCTACTCACCCCACTCCCTTGCCATCTTGGCCAAAGCACAGCCTTCGCAGTAGCGTCCGTCCTTGAAGTCGATCCAGTTGTGCGCATAGACGTGGTCGAGCGGGATGGCGTAGCGCGCCCGCAGGACGGCCACGAGGATGCGCCACGCCGCAATCTGCGCCCCGGTCGGCCCCGTCGTCACATCCGGAAAATTCCCGGCGAACTCGACACCGATCGAGTTGTCGCGCACGACCTGATGGTAAGTCGCGGAGTTGTCGATGAAGGCGTTGTCGTTGCGATTGGCGCCATCGCCATGGGTCGGCACGAGATTCTCAGCCACCGCCCAATAGACCGTGCCGTCGGTCTCGACCCATACCGTGACGCCGCGCCGCGTCGGGTTTTTCGATTGTGCCAGCGCCCCCATGCGGGCAGATCCCGCCGGCCCCTCGGTCTGGTGCACGATGATGTTGTGCCAGGCATGGGCAGCAGTGACGTCACCCCACGGCGCCAGCCAGACCATGTTCAGGCCGGGAATCGTCGGCGTGCCGGACGCCCGCGCCAGTCTGGCGAGGCCGGGATCGGTTGCGGCGGCCGGAGCGAGGAGTGCAAACGCGGCGAGCAGCGCCGCAAGAAGGCGGGAAAGCATGAGGTGGAATGGTCCGTTGCCCCTCCGCCTTAACATAGGTCAGGCGAACTTGCGTGCCACTTCGGTTTGCACGTGCGGCAGGTCCGGCTGGATCGGCGGCGCGGCATCGTAGATCGCGAAATCATTCTTGCCACTTTTCTTGGCGGCATAGAGCGCATGGTCGGCGTTCGCCATCAGCCGGTCGGGGAATTGACCGATGCCGCGCTCCCACTGGGCGATCCCGATCGAGACAGCGATCGGAATCTCGCCTCCTGAGCAGGTTTCGGCATCCCTGCGGCAAACCTCCAGCACACGGCTGGCGATCAGCGCGCCCTCGGTCTGGGTCGAGGACGGCAGCACGATGCAGAACTCGTCGCCGCCGGTGCGGGCGAGCATGTCGCCGGGTCTGAGGCGCGTCTGCGCCATCAGGGTGAAATGCTGCAGGCAGGCATCGCCCGCGGCATGTCCATGGGTGTCGTTGATGGCCTTGAAGCCGTCGAGATCGATGACCAGCAGCGAGAACGGCTTTCCGCTCCGCTCTGACCGGGCGCATTCCTCGGTGAGGCGCTGCAACAGGTGCCGCCGGTTGGCTACGCCCGTGAGGTCGTCGAGCAGCGCGAGATCGGCGACCTCATTGCGCAGGCGCTCGATCGCCATCAACAGGCAGCCGAAATTCCAGGCCATCGCCAGGAACACCAGCACCAGGATCAGCGCGGCCTGCAATCCGTTGAAATTGATTGCGGTGATGGCGCCGCCAAGTCCGATCAGCGCGGCGACGGAACGGATCAACTGGGCGGCGAGCAGCATGAAGGCGACGATCGCGGCGAGCCGCGCGCCTGGATTTTCCCGGCCATCCTGCTTGCCGAGGAGAAGCGGCAGCACCATCAGGATCGGTGTCGACTGACCCAGCGAATAAATCACGACGCGCGCGGGCATGTAGTCGATCACGACCAGAAACCAGGCGAGGCCTGCCGTGGTCAGCAGCGAGACCGCGATCGCGGTGGGCCAGGATATCGGCTTGTTGTAGAACCGCGTCACGCCCATGCAGGCGAGCCAGGACGAGAAGATCATCAGCCCGCCGCCGGCAATCAGCGGAAAGCGTTGATCCATTACGCCGCGCAGCATGCTGATGCCGGCGCCGACCGCAGCCAGCACCGCAGCCGCCGTCCAGAACCGCGCCGCCTCGAATTTGGGATAAGCGTTGGCCACGTAGGCCCAGATCAGGCCCAGCGCCGAGAAGTTGAGGACGATGACGATCCAGAGTGTCGACACGCTCAGCATGGCGACCGCGCGACGTGCATCGTCGCGCCCTCTCCGTTTGGCAGCCGTCCGTCCATAGCCATCCCCGTCTTGTTGCGGGGGACAATGCGCGTGGCGCGCTTAACGGAGTCTCACCGCGATCCGCGAAAGCGCGCCTTTGGTTTTGGATTGATGAACGCCGCGCGTGCGTTGCCGGATCGTTAGCCATGCCGCGCGGGCGTCCCGAAGGACGCCGGCGAGGCGGATTCGCGGACGGAAATCACCCGTAAAAGCGTTTGAGCTGTGGATAACGCGATGACAGCGGCGTGACAGCGCGGGGCAGGCGCCCGCGAATCTGCTGAGTTTAGTGTCGAGGATGTTGCGAGGCTGGCCCTCCGCCGAGCATCCCTCGTGTCGCGTTCCACCATTAACCCTTGAGAGGATACTATGGCTAAGAAAGCGAAGAAGGCGAAGAAGGCGAAGAAGGCCAAGAAGGCGAAGAAGAAGTAACGCTACTTCTTGTTCTTTGCCCGGGTGGAGCCTCGCTCCGCCCGGGCGTCAGTGGGACGGGTCTAAGAAACGGCGGGCGCAAGGCCCGCTTTTTTGTTGGCCGGGAGGGAGAGCGCTACCGCTCCGCAAACGCCAGCTTGGCGCCCAGTGCGGCGAAGCCGGCGGCAAAGCTGCGGCGCAGCCAGGCCATGACGTGGGGACGGGAAATGACGCGCTCGCGGACGGAGGCGGCGAACAGGCCGTAGACCACGAACACGGCAAAGGTCATCGCCATGAAGACGCCGCTCAATTCCAGCATCCGCGCCAGCACATGGGCCTCATCAGCGGCAATGAACTGCGGCAGGAAGGCGAGGAAGAAGATCGAGAGCTTTGGATTGAGGATGTTGATCAAAAATCCCGTGACGATCACCCGCCAGCTCGAACGCTCCTTGATCCGCCCCTCCACCGCCAGCGCCCCGGTCTCGCGCAGCGCCTGCCAGGACATGTAGAGCAGATACACCACCCCGCACCATTTCAGCGCCGCAAAGGCGAGCGCGCTGGTGTGAAGCACGGCGGCGAGCCCAAGCATCGCCGCCGTCATATGCGGCACGATGCCGAGCGTGCAGCCGAAGGCTGCGGCAACGCTCGCCCGCGAGCCGCGCGTCAGCGCCGCCGCCAACGTATACAGCACGCCGGTGCCTGGTGAAGCGACTACGATCAGGGATGTCAGCAGGAAGGACAAGGTCATGACCGGACCTTATCATCGCATTTGACGGCGAGAAAGCGACGCCCGAACGGCGGTCAGGACATCTGTGCGAACTCGGCCTCCCGCAGCACGTCCAGCGGCGCCCAGGGTTTTGGCCAGAATTTTGCGCCGTCGGGCAAGGCTTGCGTCAACGGCCGGCCGGAGGTGACGACGACGTCCAGCCCCGGATTGCGCGCCTTGGCGATATGGGCCAGTTCGACCCCGTTCACGTGCCCGGCGAGCTGCACGTCGGTCATCATTAGGCACAGCGTGCCACCCGCGACGTCGAGGACATGCCGGGCATCGTCACCGCTCTCGCACTGGATGACGTGATAGCCGCTCTCCTCCAAGAGAAGGCTGAGCATCTCGCGCTGCATGGCATCGTCCTCGACAATCAGTGCCACCGAACGAAATGGCCGGGCCTGTCCCATAGGCTGCTCCTGATATTGCTGGTCATGGACCTCAACTATCGTAGGTTAAAAAGGGAACCGCGAATTGGTTCGGCTCCGGACCAAATATTGTAAGTAGTGTTCCCTTCTTTGAACCCATGGAGCCCACCATGACAGCGATCCGCGGCGCCGCCGCCATCACGGGAGCCTCGAGCGGCATCGGCCGCGCGCTGGCGATCGAGTTCTGCCAGCGCGGCTGCGATCTCGCGCTCGCCGATCGCGACGAGGCCGGACTGAAGGCGCTGGCCGCCGAGATCGGCGGCAAGACCAAGGTCAGCGTGCATCGCGTCGATGTCGCAGAGCCAAGCGAGATTGCGCGGTTCGCGACCGAGGCGGTCGCGGAACACCCCGAGCTCAACATCCTCGTCAACAATGCCGGCGTCGCGCTGCTGGGCTCGTTCGAGGAGATCGACCAGGCGCAGATGGAGTGGCTGTTCAACATCAATTTCTGGGGCGTGGTGCACGGCACGCGCGCCTTCCTGCCGCATCTGAAGACGCGGGAGGCGGCGCATATCGTCAACGTTTCCTCGATCTTCGGCATCATCGCACCGCCCGGACAGACCGCCTATGCGGCCGCGAAATTCGCGGTGCGCGGCTTCTCTGAAAGCCTGCGCCACGAGCTTGACGTCGCGGCAAGCCAGGTGAAGCTGTCGGTGGTGCATCCCGGCGGCATCGCCACCAACATCGTACGCAATTCGCGCGCCGGCGTCGGCGTCACCGACAATGCCCGCCGCGCGCAGTCGATCGAGCGCTTCGAGGCCGCGGCGAGGACAACGCCGAAGGACGCTGCACTGCGCATCATCAGGGGCATCGAGCGCAACGAGCCACGCATCCTGATCGGCAACGACGCCCGCTTCATGGATCTCCTGCAGCGCTTCCGCCCGGCAACGTATTGGAAGCCGTTGCAGCGACGGCTGGAGAAGATGGCGCAGGGGAAGTGAGGTGTGGCTCGCGTGGTGGGCGCAAGGCTGCGGCCTCACCACACCACCGTCATTCCCCGCGAAAGCGGGGAATCCAGTACGCCGCGGCTTCTCCGCCTTCGTCACCGCCTCTGGAATACTGGATCGCCCGCTCCCGTGCGCAATTGCGCACGAGGCGGGCGATGACACCGGAAGCACGGGATGGCGCTTGCCACAAGCTCGTCATTGCGAGCGCGGTTCGTAGGTGAGCAAAGCGAGGGTGCCCACCGTGTGAGTCCGCGAAAGAGGTGGGCACGGCGCGCTGCGCCTTTGCCCACCCTACGAATTTCTCCTCACTGCCCCATCAGCCGATCGGCAAAATAGCCGATGGTCTTGCGATAGATCAGCGCCCTGTTCCATTCGCGCATGGCTTCGAAATTGGCGGTGCCTTCGCCATAGGGCTGGCCCATCTTGAAGCCGTTGGTGTGCAAGAGGTTCGCGGTCGAGGCGAGCACGTCGGCGGCGCTGTGGCGGAGGTCGACGCGGCCGTCGCCGTCGAAATCGACGCCGTACTTGATGTAGGACGACGGCAGGAACTGCGTCTGCCCGATCTCACCGGCATAGGCGCCGATCAGGTCGCGCAGCGGCAGGTCGCCGCGCTGCACGATCTTGAGCGCGGCGAGCAGTTCGCCCTGGAACAGCTCGGTGCGTCGGCAATCATGTGCGAGGGTTGCGAGCGTCCGGATCACCGGCAGCTTGCCCATGTCGCCCTTGCCGAAATCACTCTCCAGTCCCCAGATCGCGACCAGGATCTGCCTGGGCACGCCGAACTGCTGCTCGATGCGCGAGAGCAGCGCGGCATGGCGCTGGAGCAGCGCGCGCCCGCCATTGATGCGGCCGGGACCGACGCGGGTCGAAACATACTGCTCGAAGCTCTTGTTGAAGGTGTAGCGCTGGCGCCGGTCGAACGCGAGCACCGCGCCGTCCTGGGTCACGCCGCTGAACGCCGCGCTGGTCACGCTCGCCGAAACGCCAGCGGCCTGCGCCTCCGAAGCCATGCCGGCGACGAACGCATTAAAGTCGCTGCCACAGCGGGCGGCCCGCGCCGAGCCGCTGGCCAAGAGAACAATGAACGCGATGGCCAGACCGAATCGCAGCATATCGAATTTTCCTGAGATGATTTACGCAAAGCGCTGGCGATCATGCCCCGGAAAATCAGGCACGTCAAAGCTATGAGAGACTCATCTGCTAGCGGCGTCTCATATCAAACAACGTCTTCAATCCAATCAGGATGAGGAAGGGTGCGCGGCTGCCATAGCTGCGCGCCAACATCCCGCCGAAGATGATGCCGGCCTGCATCATCACGATCCGGACCAGCGTGGCACCGACGACGGACCCGAAAGCGTCCGCGGTCCCTGCATCAGGCGCATGAGGCCTCGCCCGCATACGGACATATCCAACGAGCCCGCCAAGGAACATCAGCGTCAGCGGCGCCCAGGCGCCGGAATGAAGGACGAAGGCCTGCACGAAGCTCAGCGGACCGGAGACACGCTGCGACCAGTCGCCGGAAAAGATCACCCACAGGAGCAGGAGGTGCCCGGCCATGAACACGAGCAGCACGGCGCTAAACAACTTCACCATGTCGGAATTGGTGGCACGCCGCGTGCGGCCGTTGACGGTGATGTCGCCGAGCAGCGCCTGCGGCAGGCGCGCCAACGTCATCAGCATCCAGAAGCCCGCGACCGCAGTCTCCATCCAGTAGAGCATCAAAACCTGGAACGGATCCGTGCCGCGATAGAGCACGCCATAGAGCGGCAGCCCATTGGCGACCGCAGTCAGCAGGTTCTGCGCTATAAGGACGGGCATTGCGGGCGGTGGCGGGAGCGTCTGAAGTCGCGGTGAAGTGCAGGGCATTGACCGTTCAGGTCAGCCCATTAGTCGTCGCGGCATCGCGGACGGTTCGATCGCGGCAAAAGCCCCTCAAGTCATTTTTCCGCGAAACACATGCGCGAAGCATGCGGGCGAACGTGCCCGGGAACATCACGACCGTCAAAGTGGTGCGGTTGATCCGCATCAATATCTTTCCGCGTGCACTTTTCTAGACTGGCGTGAAAAGGGAGAGCGGCATGATCGGAATCACACTGACCGCGGACCAGATCCGCAACGCGCCGGCGCCGGTGCGGCAATGGATCGAGCAGCAGGTGAGCGCTTCGCTGGGACCGGTGCCGCAAGCCCCAAACGCCACGCCGCCGCAGGCCGCCCATCTCGTCGCTTGCAGCGTGGAGGACATCGCCGGCATCGTCGACCACATCCGCGGCGTCTTCCCGGCAGTCAACGTGCTGTTCGAATTCGGGCGTCCCGGCATCACCTATGGTCCGTCGACCGTCATGGCGTTCCGCCTGATCGACATCCTGCATCACACCCGGCTCGACGACGTCGGCCAGGTCATCACGTGCCTGGAGATGATCAACGAGGCGCTGACGGTGGTGAAGAGCGATGCATCCGTGCGGTTCTGCGGCTTCGACAATGAAGGCCACTGCTTCATCGTGCCGCAAACGCAAGCGAGCATCGCCACGCTTTGGCAGACCCTGCTCACGCGGCAGGAGACGACACAGGAGAACGAGGCCGCCAAGCGCGTCGCGCCGGCGGCGTGACGCTCCGCGTCTCCTCCTTGTCATTCCGGGGCGGCCCAAAGGACCGAGCCCGGAATCCATCCAACCACAGAGTTGGCGGCGAGATGGATTCCGGGCTCGCGCTGACGCGCGCCCCGGAATGACGAGCGGAAAACTCTGCCCGTTACCGGGTTGAAGCCTCGCCCGCCGGTGCTAACCTCGATCTACCGATGCAGACAAAGCCGTACGGCATGCCCGACGACCAACAATACCCCCAACGAAAGCGCCTCGCGCTCCTGCGCGTGCCGCTGTTCCGCCTGCTCGCCATCAACCTCGCAATCGGCGCCTGTGCCGCGACGCTGCTCGTCGGCGGGCTGCTGCTCATCAATCCAGCGCACTTGCGTGATCTCATCTTCGCCGACAGTTCGCCGCTCGTCGCGATTTTCCTCCTGCTCGGCTCCTTCCTCGTCACTTTCGGCTCGGCCGCAATGGGGAGCGCCATCATGGCGCAGGGACGCAAGGAAAATGACGGCGGAGGCGGCGGCGGAAAGCTGCACCTGGCGCCGCAGAAGCTGATCGACGAACCGCGCTAGCGCGCACGCATCGTCGAATGGCCATTGACGTGCGATGGAACCGATGCAAACCGCTGCTGCCGTGTACAAACGCGACGAGTTCCAATCGCGGCGCCGTGATCGGTATAGTTTGACCAGCCAAGCAAATCGTTCGAATCTCAAACATAAACGCGATGGCGATTAACTTATGTGTGTCGCGCACGCAGCGACATCGCCCTGTCACAATTTTATCTTGCCAGCACGCCGATCCAGCGATAGAATTCTATCTTAAGTTGTTGCCCCTGCCAGCCCCGGGCGACGCTGAAGACCAAAAATAAACGGCGGGCTTTTCGGCCCGCCGTTTATTGAGGGAGGGGCACCAAAGGGCGCATCGGACCTTGCGAAGCGCCGGACGCTTCCATCCTGCAAACGGATTTCGTCGATCGATTGCGCAACCGGTCCCGCGGCCACAAGCTTTGCCACCAAGGCCCCGCGCTGACCACCGGCAAATCGCAAAGCCATTTGACTATGACGTTCTGATCGACGACAAGCCGCCCATGGCCAAAAAACCTGGAACCAATCCCAAAGGCGAATTCGCCTTCTTCAACGTCGTCTACGAAGACGATTCCCAACGCTCCAACCGTCGCGTGCCTGCCGAATTGCTCAGCGGCCTCGACGGCGACGAACCCGCACGCGGCTTCATCCTGGAGCAGGACCGCGAGATCGCCGAAAAGTCCGGCCGGCCGGCGCTTGAGATCAAGCGGATCGAGCGCGTCGGGGCGAAGGAGAAATAGGCAGACATCGGCCGGCGCTCACCAGCGCCCGCTACGCCTATTCCAGGCAAACAGCAGGTCGGCAAATCGGTCATAGAAGAACCGCGTGAACGGCAGCGCCACGCGATTGCCGAACAGCGCCGCAAGCCACCCCTCCCCCGGCGTCAGCCTCCACAGCGCGATCGCGACGTCCGCGCCGACGATGAGCAGGCCGGCCTCATCTGTCGCATGTAGGCGGCGCCTGATGTCGTCAAGCGAGGCGCCGAAGTGCGCCAGCGCGTCAGGCTGCTCGTTGATGTCCCTGAATTCGATCGTGCCCGCGCGAACCAGCGCAAGCAGCTTGTTGCGCTGCCAGTCGATGCCGGCGTCGCAGACGGGGCAGCGGGTGTTGTACCAGACAATCAAGTGAGCGTTAGACATACGGCGATAGCCCCGCACCACAAGCTAGCACTAGACCATCGTCGCATAATATTGATCAGAGAGCGCCCAAGTATGAACCTTCGCCAAGTGCGACGTCGCCGCAGGTTTAATACCGGTGCTCTTAAGCAGCGATAGAAGCATTAAGAATTTTGAATGAGTCAAGCGATTTGGAAGCGAAGGGTTTCCTGTCAGGACAAACTTGCTGATCGAAGCATAGCCGGCAGTGCCGATCGCCAGCTGCCGATGGAAGCTGAAAACTGAAGACGACCATGAATTACCGGCGCGCCTTAGAATCGCATCAAATTTCGCTTCAAGAGGAGTAGCAAGGAATCGAGGGAATAGCCCGCCGACTAGCCGCGAGAGCGGCTCATGAATGACCCAGGTGGTCACGTTTTTCTCGACGACACTCATCAGCTCGTCAATCGAACCATACCGCGACAATAGCCAGATTTTCGCGTAGAGGCCCCACGTGGTTTTTTCATCAAGTTCGCCGAGCACCAATTGGATCATCCACTCAGTGACAGGATTCTTGGGAAGCCTAGCTGCCACGATTGCAACCGCCACATCGACCTTCGAGGCGTCGTCAACCAAGCTCCCACTATGGAGTAGCTTCGCGATCAAAGGCAGCTTGTCTTCGGCGCCAGCCTTGTGTTGCCACCATGTAAGCAACACCTGCCGCACTGCAGGCCAATCGCGCAGGAGTTCATAGAACGTATCGTCGGCTAATTCAGATCGGGTCTGCCGTGCAAAATTTATCAATCGCTTGAGAATCTTTTCGCCATTGCCGTCCGCAAAGCGCCCCCTCTTCAAACCCCATCCTATTGCAAGCTCGATCTTGCGCCTTTCCTTCGTCAGCGAAAGTCCCAATGATTTCTTTTTCTCAATTAGATCAGAAAGCTTGTCGAGCAACAGATTCTCTCGAATCTTAAAATGCTGCTCGGCTTGTCTCTCCGACAAGATTCTCGTTTTCCCCGAATTCAACCTGATTTGGCGTGTTTGCAGGGCCAGATCGAGATCTCTAAGGACTGCCCTACCCACTTGGATACTATCTACTCCGATATCCATATCATCCATGTACCGAGCAAAATCGACGCCCGCTAAATTGGCGAGCCATTCGTCGATCTCGAACAAGAACGTGTGGGCAAGGAGCCGAGGCGCATCAAGATTTGATTGAGGCAACCCCACCGGAACTCGCGGCATGTAGTCGGGCTGCCATAGCATACAGGACAAAGTGTAGATCAAAAGGTCAAGCGCATGCTCTCGCGCCAGAGATTGATCGGCGAGAATGTTCCGCAAATGATCGTACGAAATGGAATCATAGTAATTCGCGATATCTGTAACGACGATGAATTTCTTACTCTTCGCAAATCCGAAGATCGACTTTTGAAACGCCAGCCAAGCGTTGATTGAGCCATATTCGAGCGAACTGCCCTTCACAACCTTCGAAAACTGGTGATCACCGGGCGCGTAGAAGGACTTTTTGGTTGGAGCCTTCACACGAATTTCCGCCCACAAAGCATCTGAGAGAGTCTGCAGAATAAGAGCGTCTTTCACAGAAGGGATCACCAATTGACGGCACAACCCCTTTGATTTTTCAGATAGCAGCCTAGTCGGCGTATTTGGGATATATGCCGCCGAAAGAACTTCTCCCTCGATGGTGACGCAAGCATCAATTCGGGTGTGGAAGTCGAGGTTCTCAACAGGATCTGGAATCGGTTGGCGACGCATCGCCTCTCTGACTTTGTGCTTCCACGTGAATTTGAGCCGCGCGACGTTGACGACGTCCTTTAGACCTTTGGCCTTGAGAGGAAACTTCGGCGAATGCATGGATGAAACAGTCGAGGTAACAAAGTAGAAATCGGAGCATCATATCTCGCACGATCAGCAAAGCAACCGATAGCTGTACTAGTATTGGACTATGCTCACGACGCGAATTTGATGCCAGTGCAAAAGAAAAACGGCGGGCTTTGCGGCCCACCGTTTTCGTTTGGATGAATGCCCGGATCAAACCTCGGCATAACGATCCGGATTAATTATCCAAAAAGCTCCGCAGCTTCCGGCTCCTTGACGGATGCTTCAGCTTGCGCAGCGCCTTCGCTTCGATCTGGCGGATGCGTTCGCGGGTGACCGAGAACTGCTGACCGACTTCTTCCAGCGTGTGGTCGGTGTTCATGCCGATGCCGAAGCGCATGCGCAGCACGCGCTCTTCGCGCGGGGTGAGCGAGGCGAGCACGCGCGTGGTGGTCTCGCGCAGGTTCGACTGGATCGCGGCGTCGATCGGGAGGATCGCGTTCTTGTCCTCGATGAAATCGCCGAGATGTGAATCCTCTTCATCACCGACCGGCGTCTCGAGCGACAAGGGCTCCTTGGCGATCTTGAGGACCTTGCGCACCTTCTCGAGCGGCATTCCGAGCTTCTCGGCGAGCTCTTCCGGGGTCGGCTCGCGGCCGATCTCGTTGAGCATCTGGCGCGAGGTGCGCACGATCTTGTTGATCGTCTCGATCATGTGCACGGGGATGCGGATGGTGCGCGCCTGGTCGGCGATCGAGCGGGTGATCGCCTGCCGGATCCACCACGTCGCGTAGGTCGAGAACTTGTAGCCGCGGCGGTACTCGAACTTGTCGACCGCCTTCATCAGGCCGATGTTGCCTTCCTGGATCAGGTCGAGGAACTGAAGGCCGCGGTTGGTGTACTTCTTCGCGATCGAGATCACGAGGCGGAGGTTGGCTTCCACCATCTCCTTCTTGGCCTGGCGTGCTTCGCGCTCGCCCTTCTGCACGGAGTGCACGATCTTGCGGAACTCGCCGATCTCGAGACCGGTGAGGGCTGCGAGCTGATGCACCTCGTGGCGGAGGTCCTTGATGCGATCCTTCTCGTGATGGACGAAATTCTTCCAGCCCTTGGCCGAAAGTTTCGACACGCGGTTGAGCCAGCGCGGATCGAGCTCCGAGCCGGTGTAGTTGCGCAGGAAGTCGTCGCGCGCGACGCCATGGCTGTCGGCTAGGCGCATCAGGCGCCCCTCGTGCGAGACGAGGCGCTTGTTGATGTCGTAGAGCTGCTCGACGAGTGAATCGATGCGGGCCTGGTTGAGACGCAGCGACTTCACCTCGACGATGATCTCGTCCTTCAGCTTCCTGTACTTGCGCTCCTGGTGCGGCGAGAGCGACGGGCCGTGCGTCGTGCTCTCGAGCTGGTTCTGGATGTCCTGCTCCTGCAGCTTGCGCAGCTTCTTGTAGTTGTCGGCGATCTTGTCGAAGATCTCGACGACCTTCGGCTTGAGCTCGGCCTCGATCGCCGCCAGCGACATCTGGTTCTCGAACTCGTCGTCCTCGTCCATGTCGGCTTCGGCGGCGGCTTCCCCCGGATCCTTCTCGGCCTCGGTGCCGTTGCCGACACCGGGCGCGGGACGGAACGGGGTCGGCGACGGGGGCGCCGCGGGCGGGGCAACGTGCGCGGGCGCGGCGGCAGTCGCCACAGCAGCTTCGCCGCCCTCGGCCGGCGCTTCACCGCCCTCGCCGGCGGGACCGCCGATCATCGCGGTGTTCATGCCGCCCTTGGCATCCGGGCCGGCATAGGTCGCTTCGAGATCGATGATGTCACGGAGGAAGATCTTGCCTTCGTTGAGCTCATCGCGCCAGATGATGATGGCCTGGAAGGTCAGCGGGCTTTCGCAGAGGCCCGCGATCATCGCCTCGCGGCCGGCCTCGATGCGCTTGGCGATCGCGATTTCACCTTCGCGGGACAAGAGCTCGACCGTGCCCATCTCGCGCAGATACATGCGCACGGGATCGTCGGTGCGCTCGCCCGGCTCGCTCTTCTTGACCTCGGTGACGGCCTTCTGGGTGACTTCGACGAGCTCGTTGTCGTTCTCGTCCTCGCCGCCCTCGTCCTTGTCGTCCTCGCCTTCGCTGTCATCGGCTTCGGTGACGTTGATGCCCATGTCCGAGAGCATGGACATGATGTCCTCGATCTGCTCCGGCGAGGTCTGGTCGGACGGCAACACTTCGTTGAGCTGATCAAAGGTCACGAAGCCGCGCTTCTTGGCCTGCTTGATCATCTTCTTCACTGCGGCGTCGGACAGGTCGAGCAACGGTGAGGGCGCGTCCTGGGAATCCTTCTCCGGAGCGTCCGCTGCCTTGTCGTCCTTTTCCTTGTCCTTCGTCTGCAGCGTCTTTGCCTTGGTGGCCATCCATTGCTCCTAAACGCGCTTCATACAGGCGGCTCGCACGGCGCCTGCCTGAATTCACTTGAACCTGTTTCGACGCTCTCGCTTCGTCAGCTCTCGACACGGAAAGGGCGGCGCAAACCTCTTTCGCCACCCCGAAACTTCTCTCGCCGGATTTGCCTAACGCTTCGTGAGCACCTTCGTCGCCGGCGAATGCAGGTAGAGTGCCAAACAGCGAATGCGCGGATTTATTCCTGACGCGTCTGTTATGCCTGCGGCCGCCTGTTGGCCAAAGTGCTACAAGACAGTTAAGCCTCGATTAACCCTGTTTCTGCCGCCAAACCTTGGATTTGGCGAGTCTTTTTGCGGTTCCGGCCGCAACCGTCCGCATGATTCTTCGTTTCACACGCTCTTCTGAAACCGGCCCGACAGCTCGCCAAAACCCTCGATCAGGGCTTCGGTACCGTCGACCTCGGCCATCCTGGCCTTGACGTCACGCAGCCACGCCAAATTGGCCTCGCTGGGGTCTTCCCCCAAGGCCAGCTCGGCGTCTTTCAGCTCCCTAAGTAGTGAATGCCACTGCCGATGCAAGGCGACGAGCTGATTCCAGGTGGCAAGAACGTCATCCGGCGCCGCGCCCTCGCGCGCCCCGAACACGGCCTGGGTCGTAATGGCGCGATCAACCCTTTGAAGTAGCTGAGAAAATCCGCTCCGATCGAGGTCGGCGCGCATCTTCTCGGCCTGCGCGGAGGGGTCCGGGCTGTGATGATGGTCGTTGGCGAAGGCGGCGATAATACCGGCGCGGAGCTTGTGGGCCTCCGGGTGGGCGATCTCCAGCGCAGCCACCTCCTCCAGATGGTCGTGCAGGAGCCAGGGGTGATTGATCAGGCTTTGCAGAATCAGCGCCTCCCGGCGGGAAATGGCGCTGCGCTGCCCCCGCATGATCGGGCTTGCCGCGAGCTGCGGGCTCGCCGCCTGGTAGGGACCAGAGGGGATCGAGGCTGGAATCGGGCCGCCGCGGCGCCCCTGGCCGGCGAATCGATTCGCGCTGCCCCCGCCTCGGGGCTGGAAGGAGCGGCCGGGCTGCGAGCGGAAATTGCCGCGACCGGCGAAGCCGCCGCGGCCGCCCCCTTCCGGCGCAAAGGTGCGCTGGAGGCGCTCGGCGAGATCCTGGCGGTAGTAGCGCCGCACGACCTCGTCGCGGATGCCGTTGCTGAGCTCGTTGATGCGCGCCTCCAGCGCGGCGCGGCGCTCGGGCGTGACAAAGCTGCCGCCTTCGAGCTCGCGCGACCAGATCACGTCCGCAAGCGGCCGCGCCGCCGCGATCACTTCCTCGACCGCGCCGCGTCCGCCAGAGCGCACGAGATCGTCAGGGTCCTGCCCCTCCGGCAACAGCGCGAAGCGCAGGCTCTTTCCGGGCGCAAGGAACGGCAAGGCAAGGTCCGCAGCACGATAAGCGGCCTTCTGGCCGGCCTTGTCGCCGTCGAAGCAGAGGATCGGCTCGTCCGCCATCTTCCAGAGCAGTGCGAGCTGGCTTTCGGTCAGCGCGGTGCCGAGCGGCGCCACCGCACCGGCAAAGCCCGCAGTGACCATGGCGATGACGTCGACATAGCCTTCGACCACGATCAGCGGTGCACCGTCATGCGCAGCTTTCCGCGCGGTCTGGTGGTTGTAGAGATTGTCGCCCTTGTGGAAGAGCGGCGTCTCCGGCGAGTTCAGGTATTTGGCCGGGACGTCCTTCTCGAGCGCCCGCCCGCCGAAGGCAATGACGCGGCCCCGCAAGTCCGTGATCGGAAACATCACGCGGTCGCGGAAGCGGTCGTAGGGCACGGGAATGTCGTTGCCGGCGACGAGCAGGCCGGTCTCGATCATGTCCTCGACCGAGACGCCCTGCTTGCCGAGATGCTCCTTCAGCGCGAAGCGCTCGGGTGGCGGCGGCGCATAGCCGAGGCGGAACTGCAACTGCGTTGCAGGCGAGATGGCGCGATCGGCGAGATAGCCGCGCGCCTTGGCGCCAACCCGCGAGGCCAGCGTCTCCGCAAAGAACTTTGCGGCGAGCTCCATGACGTCATGCAGCGTGCGGCGGCGCTGCTCGTGACGCGCTGCATCCGGAGTTGCCGCCGGCAGCGGCAGGCCCGCCATGTTCGCAAGCCGCTCCACGGCCTCCGCAAACGGCACGCCGTCGGTCTCCATCACGAAGTCGATGATGTCGCCGTGCTTGCCGGAGGAGAAGTCGTGGTAAAAACCCTTCTGGTCGTTGACGTAGAAGGAGGGCGTCTTCTCCTGCTGGAACGGCGAGAGCCCCTTCCACTCCCGCCCCGCCTTCTTCAACTTCACGCGCTTGCCCACGACTTCGGAAACCGAAAGCCGGGCACGCAGCTCGTCGAGGAATTGGGGCGTGAAGCGCATACGGTGATTCTAGCGCGAACGATGTGAGTCGGGCGAAGGGTTAGGGATATAGGGACGAAGGGGCGGAAAGTCAGGTTTGTCCGGCTTATCCGAGTTATTCGACCTATTCACAGGCCCCGTCATTCCGGGGCGCCCGAAGGGCGGCGCTCTTGAACCGCGCCGGCTTCCACGCTTCCATAGCGCCATGTTCAGGACGTTTCGCGGTGGCCAGAGCGGGGGCTGGCGCGTCACATCGATTGCGCCTGTCAAGGGCGATCCCCTGCCATTCATGCCGGCGCTGTCGGTGAACGACAGCGAGGCCGTCGCGCTGCCGCTGGTGCCGTCGCGCAATGCGTGGCGGCTGGTCGGCGTCGCCAGCCATTTGCGCTACACCGAGCGGGCCGAGAAAGAGCAGCTCGTCGCCATGCAGGCCGGGCTCGGCCGTCCCGAGGCGACTTGCGCGGCGTTGATCCCGATCCGCAAATCGGCGGCCTGGTGGGACCTCACGGCCGACGAGCGGCGCAAGATCTTCGAGGACAAGTCGCACCATATCGCGAGCAGCCTGCGCTTCCTGCCGGCGATCGCGCGGCAGCTCTATCACTGCCGTGATCTCGGCGAGCCCTTCGACTTCCTGACCTGGTTCGAATATGCGCCGGCGCACGCCTCGCTGTTCGAGGAGCTGGTCGCGATGCTGCGCACGACCGAGGAGTGGTCCTACGTCGAGCGCGAGGTCGACGTGCGCGTGGTGCGCGAGGTGCTGGCTGCTTAGTTTTCGAGGAAACGACCGGACGCGATGCGCGGCAGGTCCGTGACCGGCCAGTTGTAGACGTAGGTCCAAGCCTGCTCGCTGGTGCCGTCCGCAAGCGTGACGTCGATCAGCGCGCGCAGGTATTCAGTGGGCTCGGGAAAACCTTCGCCGCAGGCCTCGTACATGTCGAGCTCGCGCAAGAGCTCGTCAGGCGCGCGCAGGCGGAACAGCTCGCCATGTACGAGATCGGACGCCGTGTCCGACAGCAGCAGCCCCGGATAGTGCTTCACGAGAACGAGCCGGCCACGGCAGGTCGCTTCTCCAAGGAAATCCGCATGCGCCGCCAAGAGCCGCGCCATCGGATGGTCGAAGCCGCGCATCAATGTGCCATAGACGAAAAGACGATCGGTGGTCATGGCGTGTCCATAGCCGTCAATTGTACGGAACAACAGCTCACGCCGCCTTCACCACTTCATCGCTGACGACCTCGAACTTCTTCAACTCCATCCGGCCAAAGCTCGTCGACAGCGCCACGTCGGCGGCATCGCGCCCCGTGGCCATGAGGATGCGGCCGATGCGCGGGACATTGTGGCGGGCATCGAAGGTGAGCCATTTGCCGGAGAGGTAGACCTGAAACCAGCCGGAAAAATCCATCGGGAACGGTTCGGGCGGAATGCCGATGTCGCCCATGTAGCCGGTGCAGTAGCGCGCCGGAATGCCCATGCAGCGGCAGAAGGCGACCGCGAGATGCGCAAAGTCGCGGCAGACGCCGGAACGGCTTTCATAGACGTCGTGTGCCGACTTCATGTGATGCGCGTGCGCATAGCCGAAGGTGACGTGCTTATGCACGAACTCGGTGATCGCGCAGATGCGCTTCCAACCAGGTTCACTCTTGCCGAACAGCGACCAGGCGATGTCGGTGAGCTTGTCGGTCTCGCAATAGCGGCTCGGCATCAGGTAGAGCAGAAGCTCGTTCGGCAGCTGCTCGATCGGCAATTGCTGCGCAGTCGGCATCACCTCATCCGGCAGGCCGGTATCGCGCACCAGCGCGCTGCCTTTCAGCGTGACGCCGCCCGTGGGCGCGACCAGACGGCCGCAGACATTGCCAAAGCTGTCATAATAGAAACGGATCGGTACGTCCGGCTCGGCGATCACCGTCTCCCTGCCGATGATGTCGGCCTGGCGCGAGGGGTGGATGTTGAGCATGATCACCATCGGCGTCGGCTGTGGCGCAGCGTAAGCGATCTCGAAGCCGACCTTGATGTCCATCTACAATACCTCTGTCTCCAGCTCTTCGTCGCTGTCTTGGTCGTCCGAGACCACCTTGATGTTCACCTCCATGGCCTCGAACGCCTCGGCCGAGCCGAGATAGACGCCATGCAGCGGGATCGCCTGGCGCGGATCGCGGGCCACCGCGACGCGGATCAGGTCGCGCGTGCCGACAATGCCGTTGGTCGGATCGAACTCGATCCAGCCCGCGCTCGGCAGGTACACCTGCACCCAGGCGTGCGTCGAGCCGCCGCCAACATGGCGCGTCTCGAGATCCTCCGGCACGAAGATGTAGCCGGAGACGAATCGCGCGGCGATGCCGAGCCGGCGCAGTGCCTCGATCATGAACAGCGCATAATCGCGGCAGGTGCCGGTCCCCCTTTGCAGCGTGTCGAGCGGATGCTGCGTGCCCTGCTCGTGACGCTTGCGATATTTGAAAGCCTTGCGGATGCCGTGCGTTATACCGCTCAGGATCTTGAACGTTGGCGTCGGCGCCTCCTCGTCGAGGAAGCTGCGCGCCCATTCCGACACCTCGCCGTCGGCATCGGCATATTGCGGCGTGATGTACTGGACGAGGTCGGGGAATTCCTCGTCGTCATAGACGAAGGGATAGAAATAGGCCGGATCGTCCGGCGTCAGCGCGAATTCCTCAACCGGATTGTGCTCGACAGTGACGTGCCAGTCGAACGTCAGCCGGTCTGCGCGCTCGTCGAAATTCGCGATCGCGACCGAATTGCCGAACACGTCGTGGATCCAGTGCAGCGACATCGGCTGGGGCGAAATATGAAGCCGGCTGTCGAGCACGCGCAGATCATGGCTATCGCGCGGACGCAGCATGATGCGATGCTCGCCAAACGCCACCGGGCGATTGTAGCGATATTCGGTCTTGTGATGAATCGTGAGCAGCGGCATCGTCAGGCAATCATGGTGATTTTGGATCGGCTAATCTATAGCGTTGGCTGCTCAATTTTAAGAGCAGAGTGCATTTTCCATAGGCAATCAGGATGGACTTAGGGGCGGCCGGCACGACGAATCAGCTTCTCGGCAAAGGCGACATTCCGCCGGTGCATGAGACGAATGCGGCGGGAGGCGCGCCCTTTCTGCTCACGTGCGATCATTACGGGCGGGCGCTGCCGGACGCGCTCGGCGATCTCGGCGTCGCCGAAAGCGAGCTGACGCGGCACATCGCCTGGGACATCGGGATTGCCGGCGTCGCCGAGCGGCTGGCTGCGATGCTGGATGCGCACCTGATCGCGCAGCGCTATTCGCGGCTCGTGATCGACTGCAACCGCCCGCCGGGCGTAGCGAGCTCGATCCCCGTGATCTCGGAGGCCACGGTGATCCCGCGCAATGAGGGGATTTCCGCAAGCGAGCGCGACGCGCGGCGCCGCGAGATTTTCGATCCATATCACGGCCGCATCAATGCGGTGATCGACGCGCGCGTTCATGCCAGGCGCCCGACCGTGCTGGTCGCGCTGCACAGCTTCACGCCGGTCTATGCCGGCGTCGCGCGGCCCTGGCACATCGGCACGCTCTATCACCGCGATACCGTGCTGCCGCACCTCCTGCTGAAGCATCTGCGCGGCGAAAGCGATCTCGTCGTCGGCGACAACGAGCCCTATGCGGTGAGCGACCTCACCGACTACACCATCCCCGTCCACGGCGAAGCCCGCGGCCTCCTGAACACCGGCATCGAGATCCGCCAGGATCTGATCACGGACCAATCCGGCCAGCGGCAATGGGCGGAACGGCTGGCAAGAATTTTTGGCGAGATCGAAACGGAGTTGCGGGCGGAGAGGTTGGTGGTCGGCTAGCCACCGCGCGTTGCGACGAACAGCGCAAGTGCGGCGAAGATCGCGGCGATGCCCCACAGCACCAAGGCCATGCCGCCGCCACCTCGCGGATCGAGGGTCGCCTCGGCCGGATTGGCGGGATTGACATGGACCTCGACGGTGGCGCCGTCCTGATAGCGCGACAACAGGCGCAGCAGCATCTTGTTGGAGCTTGACGGCTTCTCGCTGGCAACGCGGGCGCACTCGTTGGTGTAGCTGACGTTCTGGTAGCTGTAGGTATAGGACACGCGCCTGCCGAACATCTCGACGCCGGGCGCGCTGCCGGGCTCGCTCGCCTCGCGATATTTCTCCATCTCCGACAGCTTGATCGTGCCTGACACGACTGGCCAGTGCCGCGCCGCCGAGGCCTGCCGCTGCACGGCCAGCGCCATCAGCGCGATCACCGCGCCGAATGCACCGAAGGCGACGACCAAACCGGCAAGATCGGGCCGGCCGATGTGATGCGCGAGATAGGCGTAGCTCTGGTTCAGGCCGAAGGCCGAGCCAAACACGATCGCAAGCACGATGGCCGAGCCGATGCCGAGACAGCCCCACAGGCCCTCGGGCAGATCGCGCTCCAGCACGGCCTGATCGGGATGGCGCGGATTGTAGTAGACGGAGACGACGCTGCCGGCGGGATATTTCGCGAGCTTCTCGGCGACCTGAAAGTTGCCGAGGTCCTCGCCGATCGAGATGCGGTTGTTGCGCAGCTTCCGGCCGCCGACGGAATATTCGTAAACGACGTTGGCGAAGTTGCGGCTCTCGAGCCGATAGCCGTCCTCACGCTCGTCGTCGGAAACCTGGACCTCGCGCACCTCGGCGGCCGAGGTCACGACCTTGCCAGACGTCTGCGGCCAGCTCCGCGCCTCGCGGGCCTGCCAGGTCTTCACGACGGCGGCGATCAGGATCAGTCCGAACGGCGCAAGCAGCATCGCATAGACGAGCCAGGGCAGCTTGGGCACGGTCAAATTCCTTCGTCAGCGGCAATGCCCGGTTGGACGCGCCACGCTGACGAAAGGTTCAACCCGACCGGGAGGCTATTTGGCGCGGGTCAGCGCCAGCCAGATGCCACCGCCGATCATGAAGCCGCCGGAGACGCGCGACATCATCCGCGTGCGGCGCGCCGAGAAGAATTTTCGGGCGCGGCCGGCAGCCGTGGCGTAGAGCGCGTCGGTCATCGCGGCCGTCACCATGAAGGTCGCGCCCAGCAGCGCGACCTGCGGGAAGTGGTCGCGGTTCATATCCATGAACTGCGGGATGAAGGCGCCGAAGAACACCAGCACCTTCGGGTTCGACAGCAGCACCAGAAAGCCTTGCAGGAAGAAGCCGCCGCGCGGCGGCGCCGGCGGCTCGTCGACCTTGACGCCCTCGACCGGCGCCCAGATCAGCTTGATGCCGAGCCAGATCAGATAGGCGGCGCCGGCAAAGCGCACCCAGTCGAACCAATAACCCATGGTCGCCATCAGCGAGGTCAGCCCGATCGCGACGACGCCGATCACGATCGCAAGGCCTGCTTGCGCGCCCGCGACGTTGGTCAGCGCCGCGCGGGTTCCATGCCTGAGGCCATTGGCGATGACGAGCGTGACGATCGGACCAGGTAACAGCGCCAGCGCAATGCAGGCGGCGACGAAGGCGAGATAGGCTTGCAAGGACATCATGGGGAGACTCGCTGATGGAGTTGCGGGTTATTAATGCATGGCGCAGGCGGGAACGGAAGTCGTGATGATGCGGACCGCTCGGGCCCTGAATACCGGCGTCATGGCGAAAGCGGGGTATCCAGTACGCCGCGGCCCCTCCGTAGCCCACAGAAGCCTCTGGAATACTTGATCACCCGCTTTCGCGGGTGATGACGGCGGTGTGGGCGGCCCGATCGTGCCTCCCTCACCTTCCATCCAGCGCAGCGATCATCCATCGTTTCATCTCCGGGGTTTCCAGGAACTCCAGCGCCGCGCTCCGAGCGGCCATCGCCTCGCCCGCATTCTGCGCAACTGCAACCAGGAGATCACAACGGCGCGAGAGCGCGATGCCAATCGCCGCATGGCGCGCGCCGTCGAGCATGTCGAGACCGTAGTGTCTGCCACGTCCATGCAACTCGCCAACACGCACCGCTTCGCCCGGTGCTGTCGCTACAAAACGCGGGCTGATCAGGTCGAGGTCGGCGACGCGATCGACCTCGTCGTCATCGGCAACGCCGCGGTCGCAATTGCAAAAGCCGAGCTTGGCGCGGACGTAGAGCTCAGTGCCGGCGCAGGCCCCATCGCAGCGGAACGCACGGCCCGCGGGCCAGCCGTCCCGCGGGAACGGCCAGGCGATCTCGCGCCAATGAGCGGATGTCTCCACTGGCGCCGGCGCGAGTTGATACGCGCCGACGCTGGAGGCGCCGAACCCAATCGCCGCAGCCACTATCGTCGCGGCGCGCCGCATCGTCAGTTCTTCGGCAGGCCGGCGACGGCGCGCGCGGGTCCGGTCAGTTCCAGAATGTGCAGGCCGGTGTTGGCGCGATCGACGATATAGATATAGCCGCGGTCATCGGTCTCGACATTGTTGGTCTGGATCGCGACCTTGCAGCGCTCGCCGCCTTCGACCGGGATGCAGCGTTTGTCGGTTGCCTGAGTGATCGCCGGGATGAAATAGCCGACCTCCTTGGGGTGATAGGGATCGCGGATATCGAGCGCACGCACGCCGGCATTGAAGAAGGCGATGAAGGCCATCTTCTTGTAGTAGACCGGCGCCATGCTCTCATTGGACGAATGCGAGCCGAAGCGACCGCCGCGCTGGCAGAATTGCCCGCTCGCCTCCGGAACCGTGTAGCTCGAGATCATCATAGGCCGCGTCTCGGTGGTGACGTCGGCAAACCACACCATCTGCCGCGCCTCACCACATTCGTTCAAAATCGCCTCGTCGACGATCATCACGATGTCGCGCATTCTGCCGTCCTTGTCCTCGCCGAATTCGGCGACAGGCATGTCGAGCATCGGGAACGTCGTATGCGCGCCATTGAAGGCCGACATCGGCAGGCGCGAAATCTCGGGGTAGCGCAGATTGTCCGCCGTCGGCTCCTTCGGTCCACTCAACAGCTTCTCGCGATCGACGATTTGCAAGATGCCGCCCTTGTTGGTGCCGTAGCCGAAATAGATGCGGTTGCCCGTGGGCCCGGTCGAAATCGGCCCGTGCAATTCGGTCGGCACCGCGCCGGTCGCGCCGGGCTCCTGGCCGGGCAAGCCGAAGTCGCGGATCTTCTGCGGATGCGCGGGATCACCGAGATCATAGACCTGCGTCATGCGGCGCGTGCGCCAGTCCGGCGCGCCCGAGACGAGATAGGCAATGCCGGTGTCGCATTCCCACCAGCTCTTGTGCGTGTCCTTCAAGCCACCAATGCGCGTGATGAGCACGGGATTGGCGGGATCGGCGACGTTCCAGATCTCATGCGCCTCGCTGCCGAAGGTACGGAGCAGATAGACGGCGTTGGCATCGCCCTTCGGCAACGACTTGCCGTCGCACACCCGCACCATCTGCGCGCCGCCGGATTCATACTTACCCTCCTGCCCCGGCAGGTGGCGCAGATATTTGGGATGCGCGGGGTCCGTGACATCGACGATCGAGGTGCCGTTCGGCTCGGCTTGCCCCGTCAGCGGATTGACCGGACTGGGAACGTCCTCGGTGCCGCCGTGATGGCCGATATAGGCGATCCAGCGATCGCCCTGATGATGAATGGTCGGCTGATAGGCACTGCGCGCCTGAAGGTCGTTATATCCGACCAGCTTCATGTTGGAGGCTTCGGGCGGCGCGCCGATCACCTGCTGCCTCTGCGCATGGACGCTGCTGCAAGCAAAAAGAACGAGGCAGGCAGCAAGTTGGACACGACGAAACATGTTTCCTCCCGGAACCAATCTCCGTTGGCTGAGATAAGACGCTAACACGGGGACCGTGCCGAAAACATGATCTCGAGGTCAAGGCGGTCATTCCGGAAACCGCGCAGGTTATCCGGAATCTCGAGATTTGCGGGTTCATCGCCGCGCGATGCCCCCGAATGATGACACTTGACATGCAACTATTTGGTTGCCTATTATCACCTGCATGGATGAGGTCTTCAAAGCGCTGGCCGACACCTCGAGACGGTCGCTCTTGGACAGGCTTCACGCCAGGAACGGGCAAACGCTGAACGAGCTCTGCGAGGGCCTGGAGATGACGCGCCAGGCCGTCACCAAGCACCTTGCCATTCTCGAAGAGGCCAACCTGGTCACAACCTTCAGGCACGGCCGCGAGAAGCTGCACTACCTCAATCCCGTGCCGATCCATCAGATCGGTGAACGCTGGATCAAGAAGTTCGAGCGCGGGAAACTTGCCGCGCTCAGCGAGTTGAAACGTAAACTGGAGAAGCGCGATGTCTAAGCCGAGCTATGTCTACGTGACCTATATCGAGACCTCGCCCGAGACGCTGTGGCAGGCACTGACCGACGGCGATTTCACCGAACGCTACTGGTTCGGTCATCGCATCGCCTCCGACTGGAAGGAGGGCGCGCCCTACCGCTTCACCAACAACGGCAATCCGACGGTGGAGGGCGAGGTCATCACCTTCGATCCGACACGGCGGCTCGCCTATAGCTGGCACAATCGCAAGCCCGAGGCCGCGGGCGAAGGGATCTCGCGCGTCACCTTCGATCTCGAACCACGCGGCAAGGTCGTCAAGCTGACGGTCACGCATGACGAGCTCGGCGAGGACGGCAAGACCCTGCGCGACATCTCCGGCGGCTGGCCGATGGTGCTGTCGAACCTGAAGAGCCTCCTCGAGACTGGCCGCTCCATCGAGATCGTGCCGCCAGGTTATTCAAAAAAGGACGCCGCGTGATGCCTCGGCCTGGATTCATCCATGCGTTAGCGATCCCGCCGGGCGCGCTGGGCATTGAAGGATTTGAGTGATGAACATCGATCAGTTCAAGGCGCTGACGGTTTACACGATCTACATCGCCTCCACGCCCGAGAAGGTGTGGGAGGCGCTGACCTCGGCCGAGTTCAGCCGGATGTATTTCTTCGGCAATGCGGTCGCGGTCGAGCCGCGGCTCGGCGGCGCCTTCATCGTGCGCACGCCGGACGGCGCGCTGCACATCTCGGGCGAGGTGCTCGAATATGATCCGCCGAGAAAGCTCTCGATCACCTTCAACGTCAACTGGCCGGAGCTGATCGAGAAACTCGGGCCGACGCTCGTGACCTACGAAATCGAGCCAGCCGGCGAGGCGGTCCGCCTCACCATGAGCGAAGGCCACGACCGGCCGCTCAGCGACGACATCCTGTCGGGCGGGCGCCAGGGTTGGCCTGCGATCCTGTCCAGCCTCAAGAGCGTGCTCGAGACCGGCAAGCCGCTGGTCGTCAAGATGGGCCCGCCGCAACGGATGCTGGACGCGTTGAAGGCGATGGGCATCAAGACGCCGTAGGCTGATCGACGTCATTCCGGGGCGCTCGCAAAGCGGGCGAACCCCGGAATCCGGAAGTTGTGGCGCGAGATTCCGGGTTCGCGCTGACGCGCGCCGCGGAATGGCAGCGCTCAGGCCGGCACCGGCACCACCAAGCGCCGATACAGGTGCCAGGTCGCATGGCCGAGCACCGGCAACGTCACGATCAGCCCGAGAAAGTACGGCAGCGCCGAGACGACCAACAGCATCACGATGACCGCGGCCCAGCCGATCATCGGCAACGGGCTGGTGACGACGGCGCGCACGCTCGTCACCATCGCGGTGACGAAATCGACCTCGCGGTCGAGCAGCAACGGAAACGACACCACGGTCAGCGAGAACAGGATCAGCGACAGCGCGGCGCCGACCGCATTGCCGATGGCGAGGAACAACAGGCCCTCATTGGTGGTGAGCACCACCGTCATGAATTCCTGCAGGCTCGAGAAGGACGCGTGCAGGCCGAGCAGCAGCGCGATCAGCAATCGCACCTGGTACATCCAGACCACGAACACGAACAGCGTGACGAACGCCATCCAGCCGATCTCGCTGCGCGAGCGTATCGTCGACCAGATTGCGCCGAAGGACACGGGCTCGCCCGCTTCGCGGCGCCGACTCACTTCGTAGAGGCCGATTGCGACGAAAGGCCCGATCAGCGCAAAACCCGCCGCGAGCGGATAGACCAGATAGATCAGCCCGAACGCGGTGAGGCAGAGCATGATGGCGATGCCGCCGGCGGCATAGAGCACGCCGAAGCAAAGCCCGTACAGCGGCAGCGCCTGGAAATCCCGCAGGCCTTCGGCCAGCGCCTCCGCGATGTCGGTCGCGGCCACAGCGCGCACGACCGGATCGACTTTGCCCGAAATGGACATTGGCTTCCTCCGCGAATTCCCCTCGCGCGATCTTCCTCGCGAGCGGTTCTCTTGGCGCCAATGATAGTCCGCTCTCGCAGGGCTTGCACGGGAGAGTTGAGCGGTCAGCAGATACCGCAATTGCCTTTCGGGCAATGCGCCGCGCCCTCTTCCCTCGTCAGGAATGCGACGCGAGCAAGAGCGCCATACCAAGATTGGCCAGAAACAGGGCCGCGTCGATGACAAAGATCCGGAGCATCGGCCCCTTCAACACGGGCCAGTAAGCCACTCCGACGCGCCCGCCGCGCATCAGGACCGGTAGATTATAGGCGAACTGGCTGAAGTGGCAGGCAGCGAAGAACAGGAACAAGACCAGCTGCGCTTCGATCGGCTGGAAGAAAGGTGGCCGAACGGCCAGAAGATAGAGCGAAAGAATTCCGATCGGCAGATTCATCCCGCCCAGGAACGCTACGCTTGCGGCCAAGGTCGGCGCGATCGGATTGCTGCGCTCTTCCCGCGGCAGCAATATCTTCAGCGTATTGCGCTGGGCGATGCTGAACTGGATGAAGGCACCGCCGAACCAGAGCGCGTTGAGCAGCAGGACGAAATCTGAAAGACGCATGGCTATTTCCCGTAGAAGGCCTCGCTACGCACAACACGACCGGCATCATCGAAGTCCATGAACTCGCTGGCGCGCGTATCGCCCAATTGCCACCACACAGTCAGGCGCGCGATCGTGTCGTCCCAGCTCCAATTCAGGATCTTCAGGTCGGCGCTTTCGATGTGGCCGTAGGCTTTCCGCCAGTAGGTGCGGATGTTCTCGGTGCCGTGACGGTGGGAGACCCGGTCAGAGTGAGCGCCAGGGGACTACGCATCTGCGCATCGTCGGCGAAATGCGCGACGACCGTGTCGATATCGACCCTGCGCCAGCTCGCGCACCATGCCGCTACGAAGCGTTCGGCGGCAGCGCGATCCATCTTCTGTGCACTCATGGCGCAGCCCTCCCCCGGCTCGTTGCCGGGAAAGTGGCAAAGCTCGCTTCTCATGTCAACTATATTGACGTGACGCCGTCAGTTGTTGTCGGCGATCGTCTCCATGACGGCCATCCATGCGGCAGCGCCAGGCGCCCCGACGCGATCGAACGCGTCGCGCATGACCTTGCGCTCATGGTCCGACGCCCTTTGCTCAATGCGATGTCCCGCTTGCGTCAGGCGCAACAGTTTGGAGCGGTGCTGCTCGGGCGAGCGCTTCGAGGTCAGGAGCTTGCGCTCCAGCAACAGGTTGAGCGGCCGGTTCAGGGCCTGCTTGGAAATGCCGAGTGTCTCGATCAGCGACCCGATCGCGATATCGGGCCGGCGAGCCACCACGTAGAGAATACGATGGTGCGGACGCGACAAGCCCTGCTTCGCAAGATACTCGTCGGCCAGGAGCGTCATTCCGCGCCAGCCGTAATACATGAGCTCCAGCGCCGCATCCAGATCGTGCAGCTTCTCGAGTGAGGCGCGGTGAAGACCCGCTGCATGAGACGTCTTTTGCATCATCTGACTGCGTCGAATTGAAAGAGTTTATCCCCGCGCCCGCACCGTCGCGAAGAATTTTCGCACGTCGCGCACGAACAGCTCCGGCTGCTCGAAGGCGGCAAAGTGGCCACCCTTCTCCATCTCGCTCCAATGCGTGATGTTGTGAAAATTGGGCTCCATCCAGTGCCGCACCGGCGTGATGATCTCCTTGGGGAACACCGCAACGCCGGTCGGCACCTTGACGACCGGCGTCGTGCGGCGCTTGCCGAAGCTTTCCCAATAGAGCCGCGCCGAGGAGGTCGCCGTCTGCGTCGCCCAATAGAGCATGACGTTGTCGAGCAGCTCGTCCCGGGTGAAGATGTTTTCGGGATGGCCGTTGCAATCGGTCCAGGCCCAGAACTTTTCCAGGATCCAGGCCGCCTGCCCGCTCGGCGAATCCGTGAGGCCATAGCCGAGCGTCTGCGGCCGCGTCGATTGCTGCTTCGAGTAGCCGGAGTCGAGATCGACATAGTGCTTCAGGCGAGCGAGCGCCCGCTTCTCTTCAGCCGTCGGCTCGCCCTCGACCTTCGGCGCCGAATTGAAGGCAAGCGTGATGTGAATGCCGGCGCAATGCTCAAAGTCCTGCGCGCCGAGCGAGGTCGTCACCGCCGAGCCCCAATCGCCGCCCTGCGCGCCGTAACTGCTATAGCCGAGGCGATCCATCAGCTTGGCCCAGGTCGCGGCGATGCGGTCGACGCCCCAGCCGGTTGTCTTGGGTTTCGCCGAGAAGCCGAAGCCCGGCAGCGAGGGACAGATGACATGAAAGGCATCGGCGGCATTGCCACCATACGCAGCGGGATCAACCAGCGGCGCGATCACCTTCTGAAATTCGACGATCGAGCCGGGCCAGCCATGAGTGATGATCAGCGGCAGCGCAGCAGGCTCGTTCGAGCGCGCATGGATGAAGTGGATATCGAGCCCGTCGATCTCGGTGGTGAACTGATCGAAGCGATTGAGCTTTGCTTCGCGCGCCCGCCAGTCATATTCGTTGGCCCAGTAGCCGCAGATCTCCTTGATCCACGTCAGCGGCGCACCCTGGCTCCAGTCGTCGACCAGCTCCGGCTCCGGCCAGCGCGTGCGCGCAAGGCGCGATTTGAGGTCGGCGAGGATGTCATCGGGGATGTTGATGCGAAACGGCTTGATCGCGCTGGTCATCAGTTGCCTTCCGACTTGTGTAGCCGGAGACTAGACCGAACGGCTGCCACATCAAAGGTGCACCTTCTCCCCTTGCGGGAGAAGGTGGCGCGAAGCGCCGGATGAGGGGTCTCTATCCGCGCATTCACTGCGACAGTTTCATTCTCGGAGAGAGACCCCTCACCCGTCTCGCCGCTATGCGGCGAGCCACCCTCTCCCGCAAGGGGAGAGGGTAAGAACGGCTAGCCCGTCAACGCTGCCTTCACCAAACCACTGGCCTTCGCGAAATCCATCTGCCCGGTGTACTTCGCCTTCAACGCCGCAATCACCTTGCCCATGTCCTTCATGCCGGCGGCGCCGGTCTCGGCAATCGCATCGGAAATCGCCTTCTTCACATCGTCGTCGGACATCTGCTTGGGCAGATAGGCCGAGATCACGGCGATCTCCTCGCGCTCCTGCGCGGCGAGCTCGGCGCGGCCGCCCTTCTCGTAGAGCTCGACCGCCTCCTGGCGCTGCTTGATCATCTTCTGGAGCACGCCGAGCAGCTCGGCATCGCTCAGCGGCGGCTTGCCGTTGCCGCGCGCCTCGATGTCGGCATTCTTGATGGTCGAATTGACCATGCGCAGCGTGCCGAGCTTGCGCTCGTCCTTGGCCTTCATGGCCTCTTTCACCGCAGCGTTGATGTCGTCGCGCATCATGGTCCTGATCCTTTCGATGTATTGAGCCTGATCTAGGCCGTTCGCAGGCCGTACACAACTCAGTTCCGCAGCCATTCCGACAGCGCCGCGGCAGTCGCCTCAGGCTGCTCCGGCTGAGGCAGGTGCCCGCACTCGCTGAGGATCACGAGCCTGGCGCCGGCGATACCCTCGGCCATCTCCTTCGAGAGCGCGTTCGGGATGGTGTTGTCGGCGTCGCCCGTCAGCACCAGCGTCGGGCATTTGATCGTCGCCAGCGTGGGACGGGAATCCGCCCGCGCGATGATCGCGGTCTGCTGCCGGAGATAGCCTTCGACGCCGACATCCTCATCCTGCGCATGCACGAGCCGCAGCAGGTTCACATCATGACGCCGCGATGGATGCACCAGCTCCGGAAACATCTCCTCGCGCACGGCGCGAAGCTCGCCGTGCTCGGCGCGCGCCATGTGCGCACGGCGGCGCGCGGTCGCCTCCGGCGTATCGGGTCGCGCCTGCGTATTGATCAGCGCGAGCTTTGCCACCCGCTCCGGCGCCTGCCGCATGATCTCGAAGGCGACGTAGCCGCCCATGGAATGGCCGGCGAGCGCAAAGCGCGGCGGCGCCTGGCTGAGGATACCCCGGGCGATCGCCGCCATACTGTCGTCACGGATATGGTTGGCAACCATCACTGGGCCGAACCGCCATAGCGCGGGAATGACGGGGGCGTAGATGCGGGGCGAGGACGCCAATCCAGGAACCAGTAGAAGCGGGGTGGTCTGGTTCATTATTGCCTCGCAAGCCCCCGAATTTGCGGGAAATTGTCGATTCCAGCTTAAGTGCCCGGAGAGGCCTGTCAAATATGCAAAAACGCATGTGAATCCGCGCTTCTCCGCTTTGACGGCAGCGCTGCGCCGGACTATGTAGCGCGCTCATGACACAATCCGAAAACGATCCCGCCTGGCCGGACCATAAACCGACCGCGCTCCTCGTGCTTGCCGATGGCACGGTGCTCGAAGGCTTTGGCCTTGGCGCCGAAGGACACGCCGTCGGCGAGGTCTGCTTCAACACCGCGATGACCGGCTACGAGGAGATCCTGACCGATCCGTCCTATGCCGGGCAGCTCATCACCTTCACCTTCCCGCATATCGGCAATGTCGGGACCAACGAGGAAGACATCGAGACGGTGAACATGGCCGCGACGCCCGGCGCGCGCGGCGTGATCCTGCGCACCGCCATCACCGATCCCTCGAACTACCGCGCCACCCGCCATCTCGACCAGTGGCTGAAGGCGCGCGGCATCATTGGTCTGTCCGGCATCGACACGCGCGCGCTGACCGCGCTGATCCGCACCAAGGGCATGCCGAACGCCGTGATCGCTCACGCGAAGAACGGCGAGTTCGACCTGCACGGCCTGAAGGAAGAAGCACGCGAATGGCCCGGCCTCGAGGGCATGGACCTCGTGCCGATGGTCACCTCTGGCCAGCGCTTCACCTGGGACGAGACGCCCTGGGAATGGAATAAAGGTTTCAGCCGCCAGGATAATCCGGCGTTCAACGTCGTCGCCATCGACTACGGCATCAAGCGCAACATCCTGCGCCTGCTCGCCGGCGTCGGCTGCAAGGTGACGGTGGTGCCGGCGACGACATCGGCCGATGACATCCTGGCGATGAAGCCGGATGGCGTGTTCCTGTCGAACGGCCCGGGCGATCCGGCCGCGACCGGCAAATATGCCGTGCCGGTGATCAAGGAAGTGATCAAGTCGGGCACACCGACGTTCGGCATCTGCCTCGGCCACCAGATGCTCGGCCTGGCCGTCGGCGCCAAGACCAAGAAGATGCATCAGGGCCATCACGGCGCCAATCACCCCGTGAAGGACGAGACCACGGGCAAGGTCGAGATCACCTCGATGAACCACGGCTTTGCCGTGGACGAGAGGACACTGCCGAAGGGCGCGACGCAGACGCACGTGTCGCTGTTCGACGGCTCCAATTGCGGCATCCAGCTCGACGGCAAGCCAGTGTTCTCGGTGCAGTATCACCCCGAAGCTTCACCTGGCCCGCGCGACTCGCACTATCTGTTCCAGCGCTTTGCCGATCTGATGCGCGAGAGGAAGCGGGCGTAAGCTTTTGCGCAATCGCTGCCACGACGTCATGCCCGGGCTCGCCCCGGGCATTTTTGTCATTCCCGGGCGCGCGAGGCGCGAGCCCGGAATCCATTGAGCAACGAACTCTGCGGTACGATCGATTCCGGGCGCGACGCTGCGCGTCGCCCCGGAAATGACAGGGAACGTCGACTGACGTGCCTTGTTGATCCCTGCCAGCCTTCGCACAGGAGCCTGCCATGTCCGTCGTCCACGACAAGGCCGAGCCGCTCGCCATCGTCTTCGAAGACGACGGCCTCGTGCCGAACAACATCCTGCCGTTCCTGGTCTATCAGGGCACGGTCAAGCTCGATCCGAAGCGTCCCGAAGAAACCATCGAAGGCCTGTTCGCGGAGAACGGCTGGGGCGGCACGTGGCGCAACGGCGTCTACGATTATCTCCATTATCATTCGACCGTGCATGAGGTGCTCGGCGTCGCGCGCGGCCACGCCCGCGTGCGCTTCGGTGGCGATCACGGCCAGCAGCTCGACATCAAGGCCGGCGACGTCGCGATTCTCCCCGCTGGCACCGGGCATCAATGCATCAGCGCAAGCGACGATTTCTGCGTGATCGGTGCCTATCCGCCCGGATCGAAGATGGAAGTCACGCGCCCAACGCCGGAGAACCACGCCAAGGCGCTGAAGACGATTCCGAGGGTCGAGCTGCCGCCGAGCGATCCGGTGATGGGCAAGCAGGGGCCGCTGGTACGGCTGTGGCGACGTCCCTAGCGCCGTCGCAGTACCATGCTCAGGCGCAGTACAGCCGATAGAGCGTCTGCAGCACTTCGCGAACCTCGGGGCTGGCGAGCCGGTAATAAATCGTCTGTCCGTCCCGCCGGGTCGTGACCAGATCCAGCGCGCGCATCTTGCCGAGATGCTGCGACAACGCGGCCGAGGACAGCCCGACAAGGTCGGCGAGATCGCCCACCGACCGCTCCCCGTCGAGAAGGTTGCAGAGCACCATCAATCGCTTGGCGTTCGCCATCGCGGTCAGCAGGCGCGAGGCCTCCTCGGCCTTCTCTTCGAGGGCCACGGCTGCGGTTTCGGGAACCTTGCGTCTGCTTTGATTCTTCATGCTTGATAATTTAGAATATTCGAATATAATAATCAACTAAATGTTCTGAGGAGCACCCCATGCCGACTACGTTCACACCGCTGGCCTCGCTTGCGGGCGGGGTCCTGATCGGGCTTTCCGCGGTGATGCTGATGGCCGTCAGCGGCCGGATCGCCGGCATCAGCGGCATCGCCGCGCGCCTGCTGCCGCCCTTCGGCGATGACGCAACCGCGGGCCGCTTCGCCTTCATCGCCGGGCTTATCGCCGCGCCCGCGCTTGCGCGCCTCGTCACCGGCGAGTTTCCACCGCAAGCGATCGAGACCGGCGGCGTGCTGCTGGCCGTGGCTGGCCTGCTGGTTGGCTTCGGCTCGGTGTGGGGCAGTGGCTGCACCTCCGGGCACGGCGTCTGCGGCATATCGCGCCTGTCGACCCGCTCGATTGTCGCCACCCTCGTCTTCATGACCACCGGCTTCGTGACGACCTTCGTCGTCCGGCATCTCGCGTGAGGTCTGCCATGTCCGTCCTGATTCAATTTGCCATCGGCCTGATATTCGGAGTCGGGCTCTTGATCTCCGGCATGTCGAATCCCGCAAAGGTCCTCAATTTCCTCGATCTCGCCGCCATTCGCGCGGGATCATGGGACCCGAGCCTGATGTTCGTGATGCTGGGTGCCGTCGCCACCGCTTTCATCGGCTTCCGCCTGGTACTGAAGCGGCAACGGCCGCTGCTCGGCGACACCTTTCATCTGCCGGTCAGGAACGATCTCGATCCGCGCGTCATTGTCGGGCCGGCGATTTTCGGCGTCGGCTGGGGTCTCGCCGGCTTCTGTCCGGGCCCTGCCTTCGTTGCGCTTGGCTACGGTACTTTGGCTTCGGTCCTGTTCGTGATCGCGATGATGATCGGCATGGCCGCTGCCCGCGCGCTCGCGGAGCGGCAACCGACGCTAGCGACGCCATCCTACGAGTAACGGAGTTCCCAATGTCAGATCTTCCCCTCGTGGTCGATCTCCCGGTCAAGCCGGTGATCACCCCGTTCTTTGATGCGGCGACCAATACCGTCAGCTATGTGGTGCAGGATCCCGGCTCCAAAGCCTGCGCCATCATCGATTCCGTCATGGACATCGACTACGCCGCCGGGCGTATCTCCTATCACTCTGCCGATGCGATCATCGACTTCGTCTTGCAGAACGGCCTCACGCTCGAGTGGCTGATCGAGACCCACGTTCATGCCGATCACCTCTCGGCCGCGCCCTATATCCAGGGCAAGCTCGGAGGCAAGATCGGCATCGGTGAAAACATCACCGTGGTGCAGGAGACCTTCGGCAAGGTGTTCAACGAAGGTACCGAATTCCAGCGCGATGGCAGTCAGTTCGACCGGCTGTTTGGGGATGGCGACAGCTACCGCATCGGCGCGATGACGGCGGTTGCCCTGCACACGCCCGGCCATACGCCGGCCTGCGTGACGCATGTCATTGGCGATGCCGCCTTCGTCGGCGACACGCTGTTCATGCCCGATGGCGGCTCGGCGCGCGCGGATTTTCCGGGCGGCGACGCTCGCAGCCTTTACCGCTCGATCCGGCGGATCCTGTCGCTGCCAGATCAGACCCGCCTCTTCATGTGTCATGATTACGGTCCGAACGGCCGCGATATCCGTTGGGAAACCACGGTCGCCGAGCAGCGTGCCCACAACATCCATGTCCGCGACGGCATCTCGGAGGAGGAGTTCGTGGCCGCGCGCGAGGCGCGCGACCGGACGCTGGAGATGCCGAGGCTCATCATCCCGTCACTGCAGGTCAACATGAAGGCCGGCCGGCTTCCCTCGCCGGATCCGAGCGGAAAGCGCTTCCTCAAGGTGCCGCTCAACGTGCTGTAGCCCGCAAGAATAGCGGCAGCGTGCCTCCCGCACTGATGCGTGGGGATCTCCTGGAGCAATGAAATTATGGTTGCGCTCTCGATAGCGCGAATGACGCTCGGTTCGCTCTCCGGCTCACTCGTCGGCTTCTCACTTGGGCTTGTCGGTGGCGGCGGATCTATCCTGGCCGTCCCGCTGATGGTCTATCTCGTCGGAGTCGCTAACCCCCATCTCGCGATCGGAACGAGCGCGATCGCGGTGGCGGCAAATGCGGGGATCAATCTGGCGAACCATGCCAAAGCGGGCAATGTGAAATGGCCGTGCGCGAGTGTCTTTGCTGTGGCGGGCATTGTGGGTGCGCTCGGCGGCTCGACACTCGGCAAGATGCTCGACGGCCAGAAACTGCTGCTGATCTTCGCGCTGTTGATGCTCATCGTCGGCGCGCTGATGCTGCGCAAACGCGCAGGCGACGGCGATTTTGCCGTGAGGCTCGGTCGCAACAATTTCCCGGCGCTCCTGGGCCTCGGTCTTGCGACCGGCGCCCTGTCGGGCTTCTTCGGAATCGGCGGCGGCTTCCTGATCGTGCCCGCCCTGATGCTGGCGACCGGGATGCCGATCCTCAACGCCATCGCCTCCTCGCTCGTCTCGGTCACGGCCTTTGGGCTCACCACCGCGGCCAACTACGCTATCGCCGGCCTGGTCGACTGGAGGCTCGCGATCGTTTTCCTTGCGGGGGGTGCCGTTGGCGGCCTGCTCGGCGCGCGGCTGGCCAAACACCTCGCCGGCAAGCGAGGCGCGCTCAACAACGTCTTCGCCGCGCTGATCTTCGCCGTCGCGATCTACATGCTCTATCGAAGCTGGATGGCCCTCGGCCAATAGACCTGGAGCCTTGTCGAGGCGTGCCCACCATTTTCCACCGTGATCACGGAAAGGTGGTGGGCACGGCGTGGACGCACCTTTGTTGCGGCGGAGTACCTTACGCCGCGTTGCTGCCTTCCTGGCGGCTGGCCTCGAACAGAAACCAGGTGCGGCGCTCGGTCTCGTCGATGAAGACTTCGAGCAGGCTCGCACTGGCGACATCGCCGGCTTCGTCGCACACCTCATGGGCTTTGCGCATGGCGGCTGCGACGTGCTTGTTGTCCTGCATCAGCTCGTGCAGCATCTCGCGCGGCGGGACGTAATCCTCGTCATTGTCCTTGATGGTCTTGAGCCTGGCGATCTGGCCGATCGACTTCAGCGTGGCGCCGCCGATTTTACGGACGCGCTCGGCGAGTTGGTCGGTAGTGGCGAAGATCGCTTCCGACTGCTCGTCCAGCAGCAGGTGGTAGTCGCGAAAATGGCGGCCGCTGATGTGCCAGTGGAAATTCTTGGTCTTCAGGTACAGCGCAAAGGCATCGGCAAGCAACACGTTGAGCGCTTCCGAAACCTTGTCGACCGAGCCGGATGCCAAATCGGTCGGGGTGTCGAGATCGGATGAGATCTTGTGGTTATCTGGCTTTTTGCTCACGGGAGACCTTCCTGTTAGGACGCGGACATTGACGGCGTGCCGTCGCACCCCTAACGCAGGCGAGCAGCCGCGGTTCCTGGGCCGGAACCGACTTGCCGGGACCTTCGAAGACCATGGACGATTGGATCGACTATTACGACTCCACGCACACGATCTATGTCAGCAAGCTGCATCGCGATTTGCACTTCCAGATCATCGCGCGGGACATCATCGGCTACATCTCCTCGCCCGGCGCGACGGTACTGGACTATGCCTGCGGCGAGGCGCTGTCGGCGGGCGAGGTGGCGAATGCCTGCGACAAGCTGATCCTGGCGGAGCCCGCGCCCGGCGTGCGCGGCCGGCTGATCGCGCGCTTCGCACCGAACACCAAGATCCGCGTCCGCTCGCTTGAAGACGTGCGGAAGATGGCCGAGCAGTCCATCGACCTCGTGGTGATGAACTCGGTCGTCCAATACATGACGCCTGCGGAACTGGACTCCGCGCTCATAGTGATCCGCCGGCTCCTGAAACCTTCAGGCAAGCTCGTGCTCGGCGATATCCTCCAGCCCGAGGTCGGGATGTTCAGGGACGTGCTGGCCCTGCTCAGTTTTGGCGCACGTCACGGCTTTCTCAGGGATGCGCTGGTCGGACTGGTCTCGACCGCACTGTCCGACTACCGCCACCTGCGCTCGCGCATCGGACTCCAGCGCTACAGCGAGGAGGAGATCACCGCCAAGCTCGCGGCGGCGGGGTTTTCGGTGCAGCGCGCGCACACCAATATCGGCCACAACCGCTGGCGCATGACCTTCATCGCGCGCCCGCCCTTTGCGCGCGGTTAGGGTTAACGGGGAGTGGAGGTAGCCTGCCCGACTGCGATCGGTAATGATCCAGTCGGCCCGGTGGCGGAAGCGTCAACGCGAGGGCGGTGCATCGCTCTTTATCCTGGTTCAAATCCAGGCCGGGTCTCCACGCTTCGCCCCTGCGTGGCTACACGTGGCGCAGCCACGCTAGATCGGCGCCATAGCGACGCGCACTCATCTCATCCTCACTCCACGTCAACCACATCGCATTCAGACAGCAGCTGAAGCCGATCGGCATCCTTGGCGGCCGAGTTGATCACGGCATCGAGAAGGCCCGGAAAACGCGCGTCCAGATCCTCGCGGCGCAGCCGCATGAACCGGTTGGTGCCCGCCACGCGCGTCAGCATCAGGCCGCATTCGCGCAGCTTGGCGAAGTGATAGGCGAGGTTGGATTTGCCGGCGAGCCCGCTGAAGTCGCCGCAGCACAGTTCGCTGCTGACACGTTCCTGCTGGGCGAGCTGGTACACGATCGCCAATCGGATCGGATCGCTCAGGCAATCCAGGACCATCGGCAGTTCGATCTGCTCGCGGGTGGGATGGAGAGGTGTGCGGCTCATGATCTGAGAATCATAGCGAAGCGCCCGCAATGTTCAATAGTTCTTGAACCAATTGACTCCTCCAAACTTCGCATTCAATAGTTCAATAAACGTTGAACATAGGGATGTTGTGCAATGAGCGTGTTCTGGCTGGCCCTGGCGGCCTTCGCGATCGGCACGGAAGGATTTGTTATTGCAGGGCTTTTGCCCGCGATCGCCACTGACCTCTCGATCTCCGTCTCGGCCGCCGGCCAATTGGTCACTGCTTATGCCCTCACCTACGCCGTGGGCTCGCCGATCCTGGCGGTAACGCTGAACAATATCGACCGCCGCACCGTGCTGGCCCTGGCACTGTCCACCTTCGTCGCCGGAAACCTCGCGGCGATGGTGGCATCCAACTACGCCCTGCTGCTGGCCTCGCGTATGCTGATGGCGCTGGGCTCCGGGCTGTGCATGCCGACGGCGCTCGCGGTGTCCGTGGCGGTCGCTTCACCCGAACGGCGCGGCCGTGCGGTGGCACTCGTCACCTCGGGCCTCACGGTCGCGACCGTTATTGGCGTTCCCGTCGGCAATCTCGTCGGCAGCCTGCTCGGCTGGCGCGCGACCTTCGCCATGGTCGCCCTGATCGGCACCGTTGCGCTCGCGGGCCTTCTGCTCGGCCTGCCCCGCGGCCTGCCGCGCAACACAGCCTCGCTCAGCGAGCGGCTGGCGGTGGCACGTCACAGCAATGTCCTGATCGCGCTTCTGATTACGATTTTATGGGCGCTCGGCGGCTTCACCGTGTTCACCTATTTCGCGGTCCCGCTGCGCGGCCTCGGCTTCGATGCTTCACAGATCAGCCTTGCACTGCTGGTGTTTGGCGGCGCCGCCGCGATCGGGAACATGCTCGGCGGCATTTTGGCGGACCGGCTCGGGACGCTGGCGACCGCGGCCCTCGGCCTTGCCGGCATGGCCAGCGCGCTGATCCTGCATTCACTGGTCCTGAAGCTGATGCCCCACCAGGCCCATTACGCTGTGCTGGGCGCGATCTTCCTCTGGGGCATTTCGGGCTGGGCGTTCTATCCGGCCCAAATCGCCAGCATCATCCGGATCGAGCCCCAGGCCTCGATGATCGCGCTCTCGCTCAACGCCTCCGCGATGTATCTCGGCTTCGCCATCGGCGGGGCACTGGGCGGCGCGGTGCTGGCAGCCCTCTCGCCCAACGACCTCGGCTGGATCGGCGGATCGAGTGTTGCGGCCTCGCTTCTGGTGCATCTCGCCCGTGGCTGGCAGGCACGGCCAAAACCGGCCCAAATTGCCGGTTGATGGGCATTTTTCGGGGTTTCGCCGCTCCGGAATCTGGTCTAAGACCCACCCGCGCGCGAGGGAAGACCCCGCGCGCGCATGATCCGCCAAAGTGTAGGCGGTTTGGCGTTAAGATCATGCGCTTCTTTGAGTGTAGAAGCGCGATCGGACGCAAAACCGGTGGCCACTTTTGCCGATCGCGCTTCGGCACAAGGGGACGCGCGGCAAGCGCGCCCTTTTTTTGTGCCCAGATTCCAGTCCGGCGAGAGTTGATGCCCAAACGTACAGACATCACCACCATCCTCATCATCGGCGCCGGTCCCATCGTGATCGGCCAGGCCTGCGAGTTCGACTATTCGGGCACACAGGCGGTGAAGACGCTGAAGGAAGAGGGCTATCGCATCGTCCTCGTCAATTCCAACCCGGCCACCATCATGACCGACCCGGAATTGGCCGATGCGACCTATATCGAGCCGATCACGCCCGAGATCGTCGCCAAGATCATCGAGAAGGAACGTCACGTCATTCCCGGTGGCTTCGCGCTGCTGCCGACCATGGGCGGCCAGACCGCGTTGAATTGCGCGCTGTCACTGCGCCGGCAGGGCACGCTGGAGAAGTTCGACGTCGAGATGATCGGCGCCACCGCTGACGCCATCGACAAGGCGGAAGACCGTCAGCTCTTCCGCAACGCCATGGAGAAGATCGGGCTGCAGACTCCGAAGTCGCGGCTCGCCAACGCGTCCGAACTGAAGAAGTCCTTCCGCGACAAATACCACGCCGAACGCGAGAAGCTGTCGGGCGCGGCTCTGGAAGAGCTTGATCGGCAATGGACTCTCGGCGAAGGCGACCGCCGCAAGCGCTACCAGGAACATGCGCTGGGACAGGCGATGATGGCGCTGTCCGAGATCGGCCTGCCCGCGATCATCCGTCCCTCCTTCACCATGGGCGGCACCGGCGGCGGCATCGCCTACAACAAGGAAGAATTCCTCGACATCATCGAGCGCGGCCTCGATGCCTCCCCCACCAACGAGGTCCTGATCGAGGAATCCGTTCTCGGCTGGAAAGAGTTCGAGATGGAGGTGGTGCGCGACAAGAAGGACAATTGCATCATCGTCTGCTCGATCGAGAATTTCGATCCGATGGGCGTGCACACCGGCGACTCCATCACGGTGGCGCCCGCGCTGACGCTGACCGACAAGGAATACCAGATCATGCGCGACGCATCGCTGGCGGTGCTGCGTGAGATCGGGGTCGAGACGGGCGGCTCGAACGTGCAGTTCGGCATCAACCCGGCCGACGGCCGCATGGTCGTGATCGAGATGAACCCGCGTGTTTCCCGCTCTTCGGCACTGGCGTCGAAGGCGACGGGCTTCCCGATCGCCAAGGTCGCGGCCAAGCTCGCGATCGGCTACACGCTTGACGAGATCGCCAACGACATCACCGGCGGCGCGACGCCGGCCTCGTTCGAGCCGACCATCGACTACGTCGTGACCAAGATCCCGCGTTTCGCCTTCGAGAAATTCCCCGGCGCCTCCCACACGCTGACGACCTCGATGAAGTCGGTCGGCGAGGTCATGGCGATCGGCCGCACCTTCCAGGAAAGCCTGCAAAAGGCATTGCGCGGACTCGAGACCGGGCTGACTGGCCTCGACGAGATCGAGATCGAGGGTCTGGGCCAGGGCGACGACAAGAACGCGATCCGCGCCGCGCTCGGCACGCCGACGCCGAACCGGCTGCTCCAGGTGGCGCAGGCGATGCGGCTCGGCTGGTCCAACGACGAGATCTTCAACTCCTGCAAGATCGACCCCTGGTTCCTTGCCGAGATGCGCTGCATCGTCGACATGGAGGACAAGGTCCGCAAAAAGGGCTTGCCGCAAAATGCCTTCGGCATGCGTACGCTGAAAGCCATGGGCTTCTCGGACGCGCGACTCGCGGTGCTCTCGGAGAGCACGGAAGCCGATGTGACGGCAAAGCGCCACGCACTCGGCGTCCGCCCGGTGTTCAAGCGCATCGATACCTGCGCGGCCGAGTTCGCCTCGCCCACCGCCTATATGTACTCGACCTATGAGGCGCCGTTCGCGGGCGCAGTTGCGGACGAGAGCGAGCCGTCGGACCGGAAGAAGGTCATCATCCTCGGCGGCGGCCCGAACCGCATCGGCCAGGGCATCGAGTTCGACTATTGCTGCTGTCACGCCTGCTTCGCGCTGCATGACGCCGGCTACGAATCCATCATGGTCAACTGCAACCCGGAGACGGTGTCTACCGACTACGACACTGCCGACCGGCTCTATTTCGAGCCGCTCACGGCCGAGGACGTGCTCGAGATCATCGCGACCGAGCGCAGCAAGGGCACGCTGCATGGCGTGATCGTGCAGTTCGGCGGCCAGACCCCGCTGAAGCTCGCGCGTGCGCTGGAGGCCGCCGAAGTGCCGATTCTCGGCACCTCGCCCGACGCCATCGATCTCGCCGAAGACCGCGACCGCTTCAAGCGCGTGCTCGACAAGCTCCGCCTCAAGCAGCCGAAGAACGGCATCGCCTATTCGGTCGAGCAGGCGCGGCTCGTCTCCGCCGATCTCGGGCTGCCGCTGGTGGTGCGTCCGTCCTACGTGCTCGGCGGCCGCGCGATGCAGATCATCCGCGAGGAGAACCAGCTCAACGACTATCTGCTCGGCACGCTGCCGGAGCTCGTGCCCGCCGACGTCAAGGCGCGCTACCCCAACGACAAGACCGGGCAGATCAACACCGTGCTCGGCAAGAACCCGCTGCTGTTCGACCGCTATCTCTCTGACGCCACCGAGGTCGACGTCGACTGCCTCTGCGACGGCAAGGACGTTTTCATCGTCGGCATCATGGAGCACATCGAGGAAGCCGGCATCCACTCCGGCGACTCCGCCTGCTCGCTCCCGCCCTACTCGCTCGATGCCCAGACGATCGAGGAGCTGGAGCGGCAGACCCGCGAGCTCGCGCTCGGCCTCGACGTCGTCGGCCTGATGAACGTGCAATACGCCATCAAGGACGGCGAGATCTACGTGCTCGAGGTCAATCCGCGCGCCTCGCGCACGGTGCCATTCGTCGCCAAGGTAATCGGCACGCCAGTCGCCAAGATTGCCGCCCGCATCATGGCTGGCGAGAAGCTCGCCGACTTCAGGCTGAAGAAGGCCCAGCTCAAGCATGTCGGCGTCAAGGAATCTGTGTTCCCCTTCGCCCGCTTCCCTGGCGTCGACACGGTGCTCGGTCCGGAGATGCGCTCGACGGGCGAGGTCATGGGCATCGATCGCTCCTTCGAGGTTGCGTTCGCCAAGAGCCAGCTCGGCGGCGGCACCCGCGTGCCGCGCAAGGGCACGGTGTTCGTCTCGGTGCGCGACAGCGACAAGAACCGCATCGCGGACGCGGTGCGGCTGTTGCAGTCCGTCGGCTTCAGGGTGCTGGCGACGTCGGGGACCCAGCGCTTCCTGGCCGACCAGGGCATTCCGACAGAGAAGGTGAACAAGGTGCTGGAGGGCCGTCCGCACATCGTCGACGCCATCACCAATGGCGACATCCAGCTCGTCTTCAACACCACGGAAGGTCCGCAGGCGCTCGCCGACAGCCGTTCGCTGCGGCGCGCAGCCCTCTTGCATAAAGTGCCGTATTACACCACTCTTTCCGGGGCCGTGGCGGCCGCGCAGGGCATCCGCGCTTATCTGGGCGGGGACCTTGAGGTTCGTACCCTGCAGAGCTACTTTTCGGAAACCTGATCGCTAGCGGGGGCCAAGCCCGCGCTAAGTGATTGGCAATGAAGCTACAATGGCCGGAGGAACTGTCCGGCCATGTGGTTGTTCTGTTCCGGCGCCAGCCCCACATAACGTTCCGGTGGCCGCGTGTTCAGCCCCGGGATCACCGACGAATCAAGGTTGCTGCGCCCTCCGTTATTGTGGGGCGCGCGGCCGAAGGACGAGAGAAGAGATGGAAAAGGTTCCGATGACTTCGGCCGGATTTGCCGCGCTCGGAGAAGAATTGAAGCATCGCCAGTCCGTGGATCGTCCGCGGATCATCGAGCATATCGCCGAGGCGCGCTCACACGGAGACCTGTCGGAGAACGCGGAATATCATGCCGCGAAGGAAGAGCAGTCCCACAATGAGGGCCGCATCGCCGAGCTCGAGGACAAGCTCGCGCGCGCCGACATCATCGACATCTCGAAACTGTCCGGCGACACCATCAAGTTCGGCGCCACCGTGACGCTGGTCGACGAGGACACCGAGAAGAAGACGGTGTGGCAGATCGTCGGCGAGGTCGAGGCCGATGCCAAGAAGGGCCGCATCTCCATCACCTCGCCGCTCGCCCGCGCGCTGATCGGCAAGAAGAAGGGTGCCTCCGTCGAGGTCAATACGCCCGGCGGCGCCAAGGCCTACGAGATCACCAAGGTCGAGTGGCGGTAATCCTTGCCGCAGTACCGAGTGGAAAAGCCGCGCGGCCAGCGCGGCTTTTTTGTTTCTCGGTCGTTGCGCGTTTGTGAGCTGCCGCGATTGTGAACGACGACGTCCTCGGCCATGCTCTCTTGGCTGCATCAAGGGAGGACACGATGGACGTCGATCGTATCGCCGCGCAGAGCCAGCCCTATCTGCTCAGCCTGTTCCGCTTCATCACCGGACTTCTGCTGTTCCAGTTCGGCGTGGCAAAACTGTTCAAGTTTCCGCCCGTCGAGATGTTCGCCGACGTCACGCCGCTGTCGCTCTGGGGCATCGCCGGCATGATCGAGCTGGTGTTCGGCGGCCTGTTGATGCTGGGCCTGTTCACACGCCTCGTCGCTTTCATCCTGTCGGGCGAGATGGCGTTCGCCTATTTCATCGAACATCTGCCGAACAGCTTCTTCCCGCTCGTCAATGAGGGAACGCTGGCGATCCTGTTCTGCTTTGCCTGTCTTTATCTTGCATCAGCCGGCAGCGGTCCGATCAGCGTGGACGCGATGCGGCGCGGGTCGACGATGTGAACGTAAAGTGAGGCCGCAAACTCGATGCACCTCTCCCGCAGGCGGGAGAGGGAGCGCACCTGCATCACGACGGCAGAAGCGATGGCTTCCTACCGCCGCCCCTTCACCTCGAGCGGCACGGCGGCTTCGTATTTCGAATTGTGCAGCACCAATGAGGTCCGGACATTGCGCACGTGCGGTGCCGCGGTGAGATGGGTGACGAAATCCTGGAACGTCGCCATGTCCGGCGCGACGCATTTCAGGATGAAATCGACCTCGCCCGACAGCATCCAGCATTCGCGCACCAGCGGTTCGGCGCGCACGAACTGCTCGAAGGCGCGTAAGTCAGCCTCCGCCTGGCTCGACAGATGAACGGCGGCGAACACCGTGACGTCGAAGCCGAGCTTTCGCGAGTCGAGCAACCCGCGATAGCCGTGGATATAGCCCTCCTCCTCGAGCGCCCGGACGCGGCGCAGGCAGGGCGGCGGCGAAATGCCGACACGCTTTGCCAGCTCGACATTGGTGATTCGTCCGTCGGCCTGGATTTCGGCGAGAATTTTGAGGTCGATCTCGTCTAGGTTCCGCGACACGTGATTGGAACTCCTGGCCTTATCTGCGGTATCGGGTGGGTTCGTCGCAATCCTCATAACCAGTCCAGCCAAGATGCGCAATTTTATTGCGCGTGCAGCGCAACGGTCTTTTGTTCCCGGGGGGAAAAATCCGCCGATATGGGCTGCAATTCTTGCATAGCTCGCCAGAAGGCTTAGATTAGCAACTGACATTTCAGCGCCTCCGCGGCGCCTTCCCAGGCACTATCCGCGCCCGCGCTGCAACTCCCCCAAGAGAGAGGCACCGGTCCACATGCGCGCGCCCATCCATGCCAAGGTCGTCATCATCGGCTCCGGCCCTGCCGGCTACACCGCGGCGATCTACGCCGCGCGTGCGATGCTCGAGCCGATCCTGATCCAGGGCATCCAGCCGGGCGGCCAGCTCACCATCACCACCGACGTCGAGAACTATCCGGGCTTTGCCGACGTGATCCAGGGTCCCTGGCTGATGGAGCAGATGGAAAAGCAGGCGCTGCACATGGGCACCCAGATCAAGACCGATCTGGTCACCAAATTAGAGACCGCGCACCGGCCGTTCCGCCTCACCTGCGACAGCGGCGACGTCTATCTCGCCGACACCGTGATCCTGGCGACCGGTGCGCAGGCGCGCTGGCTCGGCATCCCCTCGGAAGAGACCTTCAAGGGCTTTGGCGTCTCGGCCTGCGCCACCTGTGACGGCTTCTTCTACCGCGGCAAGGAAGTCATCGTGGTCGGCGGCGGCAACACCGCGGTCGAGGAAGCGCTGTTCCTGACCAATTTCGCGAGCCAGGTCACGATCGTGCACCGCCGCGATCATTTCCGCGCCGAGCGCATCCTCCAGGACCGCCTGTTCAAGAACCCCAAGATCAAGGTGGTCTGGGACAGCGCCATCGACGAGGTCTGCGGCGAGGCGAACCCCAGCAAGGTCACGCATGTCCGCCTGAAGAACGTCAAGACCGGCGCACACACCAACGTGAAGGCCGACGGCGTCTTCATCGCCATCGGGCACGCGCCGGCGACCGAGCTCGTGAAGGGTCAGGTGAAACTCAAACCGTCGGGCTATGTCGAGGTCGCCCCGAACTCGACCGCAACCTCGGTGCCCGGCCTGTTCGCGGCCGGCGACGTCGCCGATGAAACCTATCGCCAGGCCGTCACGGCCGCAGGCCTCGGCTGCATGGCCGCACTCGAAGCCGAACGTTTCTTGGCCCTGCGCGCCAGCGAGCGCGCGGCAGCGGAATAACGATCATGCCTCGAACACGCGACGGATTTACCGATATGGACTGGGACAAGCTGAAGGTGTTTCACGCGGCGGCGGAAGCGGGCAGCTTCACGCATGCGGGCGAACAGCTCGGCCTGTCGCAGTCGGCCGTGTCACGCCAGGTCTCGGCGCTGGAGCAGGAGCTCTCGGTCTCGCTGTTCCACCGCCATGCCCGCGGCCTGATCCTCACCGAGCAGGGCGACCTGTTGTTCCGCACCGCGCATGATGTGTTCATGCAGCTCCAGGCGGCGCGCGCGAAATTGACCGACAGCCGCGAGCGGCCGAGCGGCGACCTCAAGATCACCACCACGCCCGGCGTCGGCATCAACTGGCTGATCCCGCGGCTCGGCGAGTTCACGGCCCTGTACCCGGAGATCCGCATTTCGCTGATCGTGACCGACGAGGAGCTCGACCTGTCGATGCGCGAGGCGGATGTCGCGATCCGCACCCGCAAGCCGACGCAGCCGGATCTCATCCAGCGCAAGCTCTTCGCGATGGGCTTCCATGCCTATTGCTCGCCGGAATACATCAAGCGTTTCGGCACGCCGCGGACGCTGGAGGAGCTCGATGCTCACCGCATCATCACGCTCGCCGATGGCAATTTCGCGCCGCATTTGCAGAACCGCAACTGGCTGGTCGAAGCTGCACGCAACGGCTCGGGTCCGCGCGAGGCTTACTTCAAGGTCAACAACATCCTCGGTCTCGTGCGCGCCTGTCAGCAGGGCCTCGGGATTGCGGCGCTGCCGGATTATCTCGTCGAAGAGAACAGCCGCCTCGTGCAGCTGTTCGGCGAATCGGACTCGATTCAACTCGATACGTATTTCGTCTATCCCGAGGAGTTGAAGACGGTCGCACGCGTGCAGGTGTTCCGCGACTTCGTGGTGAGCAAGGCGCAACGCTGGCCGTCCTGATTTCCGCATGACTGACATGCGACCTCGGCTGTTGCTGCATGGCGCTGGAGAAGCCCATACTGTTTGCACGCTGAGCCTTCGCGTTGCGCATTTGTCCCCCTCCTCCAGTGGCGCGGGAGTTCAGTAATCCCTCTTGGAAGGTGATTGTGTCGGCCTCACGTGGCCAATACCTAAGCCGGGCTCTTTCGGGCCCGGCTTTTTTTCTGCCAATTTGGCCTTCGCTTTCCGCGTGTATTGACAGTTCCATATATCCCCCGCATCATTTGCACACCATGATCACGAATTCGTGCGCAATCCTGTCGAAGGCAATCGCCTCGAAGAAAAAAGGCCCCCATCCGGGGCCAAGGGATGTTTGCGCGCGCTAGACCTTCGTCATCGTCGCGATCCCGAAAACCCCGCCGTCTGGACGGGGTTTTTTCATGTGCCCTCCGTCTCAGACCTCAACTGAAGGAGATGGAACATGACCGACCTGAGACAACAACTGCAGGGCCTCTGGCTGCCTCTGGTGACGCCGTTTCGCGACGGCCGTCTCGACGAGCGCTCGCTGCGGCAGCTGACGCGGCACTACGCGCGCGAGGCCGTCGACGGCTTCATCCTGGGCGCGACCTCCGGCGAAGGCATGACGCTGAAGGGCGCCGAGCTCGAGCGCCTCGTCGCAGCCGTGCGCGAAGAGCTCGCCGCGTGCCGCCGCAACATTCCGATCGTGCTTGGCCTCTCCGGAGCGGACACCGCGCGGCTGAAGGAAAGCCTGGACGAGACCGCGGACTGGCCGATCGACGGCTATCTGATCGCGAGCCCCTACTACCTGCGGCCATCGCAGCGCGGCCTCCTGGCGCATTTCGAGGCGCTCGCCGAACACGCCGCCTGGCCGATCGTGCTCTACAACATTCCCTATCGCACTGGCGTCAATCTCACCAACCAGACGCTGCTCCGCCTCGCCGATCATCCCAACATCGTCGGCCTGAAGGATTGCAGCGCGAACCGCGAGCAATCGATCGCGCTGCTCCGCGACAAGCCGGATCACTTTCGCGTGCTGACCGGCGAGGACGCGCACACGCATGAGGCGCTGAGTGACGGCGCCGACGGCGCCATCCTGCTCTCTGCCCACATCGAGACCGCAACCTTTGCTGCGATCCAAACCGAGCTGAAGCGCGGCAATGCTGACACCGCGCTCGCGCGCTGGCAGGAGGTTTCGGAGTTGACGCGGCTGTTGTTCGCCGAGCCGAGCCCGGCGCCGGCGAAGTACTGGCTGTGGCGATGCGGCCTCATCGACAGCCCGGAGGTGCGCCTGCCGATGGTCGAGATCGGAAGCGAGCTCGCCGCCACGCTCGATCGCGAGCTGGCGCGGAGGTTGGAAAAATCCGCACGTGAGGAACCGTCGGTGGCTCCACGCCCTGACGGCCACATGGCAGCGCCTTTCATGCAGACCTGAGTTCGGACGGGTCGAGACCTATCCGATGTCCGATTGGCTGCGCCGCGATATCGGCCTGACCGAAGACGTCGTAAGATCGGCATTGGAGCGGCTTGACCACATCAGGCAGAGACACAGCGGATGGCTCTAGCTCTTCGCCTCTCCCCGCGCACACTGTCGTCCCTTCTCCCCTTGCGGGAGACGCATGATCGTAAATAAGCCTGTAGAAACAACGGAGTGGCTGCTCACTGTCCACCGTTCTGTCTCGCCCGGCCGAGCGAACGAAAAAGGCTGTGGAAGCCCGCTGATGCGTTCGGCGCGGCGGCCAGCGTCTCATAGCCAGGAGGCTCTGGAAAGGTACCAGCGGCCGCGCTGCGCTCTGCTACTGTCACCGGATGGCGCAACCGATGATCAAGCTCCTGCTCGCCCTCCTAACCATCGCGATGCTGTCCGCCGCGGCCTCGGCGCAGTCGCAAAATGAGATCGGTACGTGTGGGGGTATTCTGCATCGGGATAAGTCACGTCTTTTTGTGGGTGACCCCAAAACAGAGACGGCCGAAGACCTTCCCTGCTTCGTCGGACAAGCGGAGGTGAAAAGGGTTTTGTCGGTATGTGTTGTCGGGAGGTGGTGCGAGCTTGCAGGCGAGATTGATGGAAACTGTGAGCCCGGCAAGTGTGAGATACGCAAGATCACCTCGGTCAGCAGAAAGAAGAAGCAATGAAGCCCGCCATGATCGCACTGGCCGCGCTCGTTGCGATAACCGGCTCAGCGTCGGCGCAACAGCGCACCTACTACGACGCGGCCGGTCGCGTCGTCGGCCGGTCCTCGACCGACAGCCAAGGCACGACGACGACCCACGATGCGAGAGGCAAGGTGATTAGCCGCGAGTCCATCAGCGGCAACACGACCACGATCTATGACGCGAGCGGCCGGATAGTGGGCAAGCGACGATGACGACCAGATGGCGTGGTCGGCACAGCGCGAAGGCGACGCCCGCGCCGCGACGGAGCGGGTCAAGGCATGACACATGGCGAAGCGCGGGGCCTCAAGTCCCGCGCTTCAACAAGAGAAAGGGATTTGTGAAACGGCTTAGGGCCGCCGATGCAAGCCCGTCACCGCAATCGCACTAGGATTTAATCCTTGGGCCGCACGTGTGCGCGTACATGCTCCGGCCGCCGATGGCGGACGCGAACATAGGAACGCACCCAGTGCTTTTGACGTTTACGCATCGGTAAACCTCCACACAGGTGTTTGGGAGGTTCTAGTTGAAAACACCGTACGAACATGCGAGTTTTTCGAGGTGCGCCGCAATGCTGCCGAGTCTCTAACCAGAACCGGTTTGCGCGGTCTTTTAAGGCCTGCATCACCTGACCGTGGTGCAGGCCTTTACGCTGTCCGGGGCCGACCGCATGCCCCCGACGCAGCTAACGTCATCCCATAGTCGCTCTCCATCGTCACGTGTTGCGCGATTTTTGCGCAACGGACGTGCACCTTCCTCTCTAGCTGAAACGGAAGCAGTTACCGGACCGTTCCTCAGCGCCCGTCGCGAATCAGCACGAGCACATGACGGTCATTGGACACCCGCGCGCCTTCTCGGCGCAACGCACAACGTAGGCACGGGTGAGTTACGAACAGGCACCTGCCTGTTATTTATGCGAATCTATACCCGTATTCGCTAATTTCCAGCAAATGTCGCCTCGTCGCAACATCCGGGTATTACCGGGGGTGAACCATCCGGCAGCGCAGCACGGCTTCGATGACGAATCCACGGCGCGCGTGCTCGCCAACGTCGCGCCGTGACGCACGATTTGCGGGATCAAGTCATGGTCGATGGTCGCGTTCGCAGCACTGCGAAGACGCGGCTGCATCTCTTCAGTCGCAAATGCGACCCATGTGTCGCATTTGCCAGCCTCGTGGCGCACGCTCTATCTTCGCCGCCTTGACAGGGACCGGAAATTCATTGGCTCGCGCAAAACACCGGAGCAGACGGACTGCCCACCAGATTCGCCACGCCTACCACGAGGCGGGCCATGCGGTCGCGCATCGTGTGGTCGGCATGGCGTGCGGCGGGGCGTCGATCATTGCCGACTACGAACAGATGTTCGGTGGCAACGCTATCGCCGAAGAGCCGTACGCGGTCATGGGCGCGTGGGAACGGCGTAACAAGCATCGTTATGGGCGGTCGGTGTTCGTCGGTCGCATCATCGGCTACATGGCGGGACGCGAGGCCGAGATCGTCGCGTGCGGCGATCACAACGGGGGCGACGGCGACGATCTCATGCAGATCGGCCTGATGGCTGATGAAGCGGGGGATATCTCGATGGCCTACCTCGAACGCTTGCGGCTGAAGGTCGGCCCGCTGCTGCGTCGGCACTGGCGCAAGGTCGAGGCGGTCGCCGAAGCGCTGCTGGCCAGCAAGACGCTGTCCGGTGCCGAGATCGACGCCATCATCGACAGGGTGACACCCACAGCCGAACGGCAGGCCGCCGAGCGGGTTCAGGTGGCCCGAGAAAGGGACCTCCGGGAGAAGATGGCGCGATGGCACAAGAAGGCGTGAGAGACTTCTGATGCTCATCCGTCGGCAGCGGAGGCCGCTGATGCGTTCGGCATCTCGGCCGGTGTTCGGTAGCGGGCGGGTCGGATTAGGCGCACGGGCGGGGCGGCTGGCAGCGCTGTGGCATGCTAATCGTTGTCGCAATGCATCTTGGTGGCGGTGCTGTGGCCAAAGTCATACTGAAGCGTTGAGCAGCCGCCGCTAGATTGAGCCGTCGTCCTTCTTCACGACCGGCGCGACGGGCGGCTTCTTCTTCTGCGCGACGGGCGGCGTCTGCTCAGGCTGCTTCTGCGCGGGCGTGATGTCGTAGGGCTGCGTCGGCGTGCTCGGCGCACCATACGGCTGCGTCGGCCTGGACGCCTGCGGCGCGCCGTAGGGCTGCGTGGCTGGCTTGCCGAACGCGGCGATGCACCGGAACATCACCAGCGAGATCGCGCCACTGCCGCCGAGATTGACCACCCACGGGGCTTCGTTGCCGTTCTGGAAGCGCATGGACATACTCCTGGCCGCCGCGAAACGCTTGATGAACGGGATCGCGTCGTCTGGCCTGATCCTCCACTCGACAAGGCTCGCCGTTTCCTTCCCGGAATAGCCCGTGGCCTCGACCTCGTAGGTCGGCTCACCATCGACGTCGATGACGATCGGCACCTTGACGCCGTTCGGCAGGTCCCAGCTCGTCTTGAAAATCTGCACCAGCAGCCCCGGCTGTCCGACGATGAACTTGATGTGCATCGCGGCTTGGCCGTGCGACATCGTGCCGTGAGACTCCATGCCGCAGATTTGGTTCTGCTCGGCGTAGTACGCCTTCCAGTAACCGGAGACCTTCAAGTCCAGCGCGTTGGCTTGCCCGCTCAGTGCCAGCAGCCCTGCCATCGCTGCTGTCAATTTCCCCAGCCTCATCCTGCCCCTCACCGTGAACGCGCTCTTATGGCCGCTTGTACGTCCGAGGCTTCGCCCTCTACGAGGCTACGTCGCACTGGCTTGCTCGTCAACGCCGCGGCTCACGCGATCAGCCCGTCGAATTTACTCGGCGGCTTTGGCGGCTCCATGCCAGACAGGCGCAGGCGTGAGATCGGAGAGAGCCCAAAATGCGCGCCGAACTTCAACGCATCGTTCGCCGCTTGGCTCGCGATCCTGACTAGCGGATGCATGCGCTGCCCGCTCTTGGTGGTGATCGTCAACGAATCGAGTCGCCCGATGGCTTCCTCCGCCGTGCGCCAGTGCGCCATGGCGCTGCAGTAGGCCGCGAACGGGCCGACGTCGAGCACGGTCAGCAGGCCAAGCCGATGTAGCTCGGGCGCGATCGCACGCCATTCCTTTTTCGCGCGGTCGCTCAGTTGTTTGGGTGGCTCCGGACAGACGTTGGCCGATTGAGCCTCGGGTGGGACACGGGCGCGGCGCTTGCCAGGGTTGCCCTTGAGCAGGCGGAGATGTGGATGTTCGGGCGTCGGACCGGGCATTGGAGCCTCCTTTCCGGCCTCAGACAGAGCAGTCTACCACGGTTTTTTGAGCCTCAAGCCGCGGACAGCTTGTGAGGTAACAACGGACGTTAGACCCTCGGTAGTCGCCCAAGGCAGACATGGGCGAATTGACCAAAAGCTGGACATCAGCCCTAGGCTCGCGACCGCTGCCTCTTTCCTAATCCGAGATGGTCGCGTTGTTGTTGCTTCGAAGTCCTTAGCGCTACCTTGCTTACTCGTCGGACTAGTGATCGAGCCAGTTCATCAAAGGTCTGATAGACGACCACCTTGTGTCGTTTGAGATTTTTCTCGGAAATCCAAAGGAGGCGGCAGGTAAAAGACGCGGCAGGCACGAGAAGGTAATCCAGCACGGAGGCGTTGCCCTCAGCGAGCCGCATGGCAACGATCCATCCGTCGGTCGGTCGTGCGCGACGAACTAGTGGCCAACGCGCCCTACGGCCTACGTATTTCCGCCATTTGGCCACGCCGAAACATACGTTCACGGCATCATTTATCCGCAGGCATCTTATCGAAGGATAGTGGACGGCTTGTTGGCCTCTTTTCTCCAAAAGATCAAGAAGGCGCGCCGCATGTCCGACGTTCAAGTTAATCCACTGCTGGCCCGCCTCAAGATTGTTGCAGTACTTCGAGCCCTTGTAGCCGATCATGCGGTAAACATTCTGGAGCGTGCCAAAGTGCTTCGCATAAGTTGAGCTGCTGGGCAGGCCGGGAGCCGAATCGATAATTTTTATGCTCAGGCTTCCTTTTTTCGCCAGCACCTTACGCAGACGCGTCAACATTTCCTCCTCTGAAATGTAAACGCGGCTCTCCTCCAAAATCTTCTTCGCTCGAAGAAATACATCCTGATCGACGATTGGATCAACGCAGCCCTCACTTCTGATCCAACAGTGCTCCGGATTGTCGATCTTCTTTGTTCCAAGCTTTGAGGTAACACGATTCCAAACGAGATTGCCGATGTAGGTTTCGTTGCGGAGAAGCGCGCACATCTTGTTTGAATTCCATGGCTGCCCGTTTTTAGTCGGAACGCCTCGCCGGTTGAGATCACGTATGATATCTGCCTGCGACTTCCCTCGCGCGAACTGGTCGAAGATTCGTCTTATTTCGGCTCTCTCATCAGTTGATCCAGGACCGACCCGGACGTGATCGCTGCCTAAGTATTTTCGCTCGCCCGGTCTCAATATTCCTTTCTGATGTGACTTCTCGTCCACGGCCAGCCGCTCCAAACCATACCCGAGCGTGCCACCCATTTTATATCCGAGCCGCGCCAAGCGAGAACTTCCTGCATGAACTTTAACCGAGAGCTCGCGGCTAAATTCGGCCGCCATAACCCGCTTTATGTTCTTCACGATGCTTGAAACAAGACTTCCGTCGTTGTCAAATTGCTCGGCGCAGTAAGCAACTCTGATCCCGGCCTGTTTGCAGATGAACTCGTAGTATGCGCTTTCATCGACATCCTGGAAGCGGCCCCAGCGGCTGACATCATAGACCAACACGTGACTAAAATCGGCGCGACCGGTTTGAACGTCCTCGATCAATCGTGCCAGGCCCAACCTGCCCTTGATCCGAAGACCGCTTTCGCCCTCGTCGCGATAGGTGCAGGCGATCGTAAGTCCGTGCGCCTGCGCGTATGCGGCAATCGCAGCGGCTTGATTTTCGATTGAATACTTCTGGTAGTCCGTAGACATGCGGACGTACTGTGCCGCAAGCAGAGCCTTCTGTGCTGCGGGCAGTTTGTCCTTGTGGACGACAAGCGCGTTAGTCATGGCGCTTCTCTCGCGAAACACCAACGCTCTCAGCCACGCTCCCGACTGCTAAGAAAAGCCCAAACCGAACCCCGCGCGCAACCGAGAATACTACTCAATGGGATTTTCGATTCATTCGGATCTGCGTGTCTGACCAATCGTGGCAAAGGTATTTTCCGCTCTTGGCCCCCAAGCCGAACATCGCTTAAGCCGTTGCGATGTCGGCTGTTGGCGGTAAACCGGACGCCGGGGTGTGCTTGCCTCGACCGCCGCTTGTGACCCTCAACGGACCTCATCATCTCAGTGAGTAACGCGGAAGACGCCAAGGAGTATATTGACGACCAAGTTTCGGGAAGCGGTCGCTGACCCCAACGGTCAAGCTTTGCGGATGATGCCTTTGCTATTGGGATGTGCTCATGTACCGCGATCAGACTCTTTGGAAAAAGCTGCAACACAGAGTATTAGTGGACGGCATTTCCATCAAATCAATCAGCCGAACGACCGGAATTAGTCGCAAGACTATTCGCAAAATGCTGTTGCGTGACGCGGCGATCCCGTACCGTTCGCGAGGTAGAGGGACGACAATCAAACCAAAGCCGAAGGAACTCTCATCACGAACTACAGCAGAAACTGGGAGATGGGACGAGAAGCCCGGCAAGCAGAATGCCTTCGAATGGATGCGGTCCGTTCTGCAAAATGAACTAGAACAAACGCGTTTGTATGATCAAGTGCGCATCAAACTCGACGAACTAAGGAAACTGACCGACCGCCTCTACAATGGACGCCTGTCTGAGCGCAACAAATCGATGGCTGTACTAGCGGTGGCACACGGTATTCGCCAAAACGCCATTTGTCAGTTTCTCGGAATCGACCGCAAGACCGCTCGCAAATACCTTGCAATTTTCTGGCGAAGCGGGACAGCAGGATTATTCGCGCCTCAGTCCAGGTCAGGTCGAAAATGTGATAGCGAGAACTTGCGAACTGCCATCTTTTCACTGTTGCATGAACCGCCGTCAAATTACGACATCAACAGAACCAGTTGGACGATGGCTGCATTGACAAAGACGTTAGCGGAAAAGGGATATCCAGCTTGTCCAGCTGTTATTCGTAAAATTACTAGGTCTTCCGGATATCGGTGGCGCAAAGCTCGGCTTGTTCTAACTTCAAGTGACCCGGCCTACAGAGAAAAGCTTGATCGGGTTAGAACAATACTTTCCCAACTGGCTCCAGATGAGGCCTTCTTCTCTATCGATGAATTTGGACCATTCGCAGTAAAAACGAAACCCGGTCGAACGCTTGCAGGACCGGGTGAGCAAAGAATCGTTCCTCAGTGGCAAAGATCGCGAGGTTCATTGATACTTACTGCCGCGCTTGAATTGTCCAGCAATCAAATACACTACTTCTTCAGCGCAAAGAAAAACACCGCTGAAATGATCCGAATGTTCGAACTACTGATTGCGGACTATAAGCAGTATCGGACCATTTATCTTTCTTGGGACGCCGCCTCGTGGCACATTTCCAAACGGCTATACGAGAGCATCGATAAACATAACATGGCATCAGGCAACCCGTTGGTGGAAACGGCCCCGTTGCCATCGGGAGCGCAGTTCCTGAACGTCATAGAGTCCGTGTTCAGCGGAATGGCCAGGGCCGTTATTCACAATAGTGACTATAAATCGGTCGATGATGCGAAAAGCGCAATCGAGCGCTACCTTGCCGAACGAAATGAACATTTTAAGGGCCACCCACGAAAAGCGGGCAATAAGATATGGCGCAGTGAGCGAGTGCCGGCAGCGTTCTCCGAGGCCAACAACTGTAAGGACCCGCTCTATCGATAGTCGATGATCGAGCGCTGTGCGAAACAACCCTCCCGGCACGACTGTGCAGCTAGCCCTCAGCGCCGTGAAGCGAGCCGAGACTTACTTCGCTGCGGTGCATGAGTCCGGAATTGGCCCACACCAGCCCTTAGTAGGCGGGCAGAGCATGTCCGCTCTGCCCAGGTATTTCAGACATCAACTTGCTCTGCTATCGCCAAGGCGTCGTCGACCTCAATGCCGAGATACCGGACTGTGCTTTCGATCTTGGTGTGCCCGAGCAATAGCTGGACGGCCCTGAGGTTGCCTGTTCGCCGATAGATTAACGTAGCTTTTGTGCGGCGCAGTGAGTGCGTCCCGAACAGTTTCGGGTCCAATCCGATGCTGCCGATCCACTCGGAGACGAGCCGGGCATATTGCCGGGTTGTCAAGCTGCGCTGAGGACCGCGATGGCCGGTAAATAAGAATTCACCCGGCTGCTTCCTCGTGGCCCTTAAATAATCATCGACCGCCTGCCGGGTCTGTTCGCTCAATTCAAATCGGACAGGCCGCCCGGTTTTCTTTTGTCGGACGGTTGCACGATCGGCCGTGTATCCACTGGCGGCGATATCCTCGACCCGGATGGCGACGACATCGCAGCCACGAAGCTTGCTGTCGATTGCGAGATTGAACATGGCCAGGTCGCGCGCGCGGCCCTCGATCTGGAGCTTGGTCCGGATTGACCAGACATGCTTAGGCCGCAGCGGCGGCTTTGCCCCGATCAGCTTGCCCTTGTTCCAGGGCAATCGCCTATCGGACCTCTCGGCAGCATTTACCTGATCCTGCATGGTCATACTCCTCAGTTGCGGGGAGCAGAGCATGTGCCGGACTTGGGGTGGCCTTGAACTTAGCTAATCTCTCCTGTTGCATATGTGGTGTATCGTCGACGGCTGAAAGCCATCTCTGAAAGGTTCGCGGCCGTGGTCCGTAGCAAGAACGCATCACCAACATGGAGCGACGTCAAGCTCGCTCTCCTCGAGTTCGATCGCGCGGGACTGCGGGGACTGGTTCAAGATCTATACACAGCGAGTAAAGATAACCAAGCGTTCTTGCATGCCCGCTTGGGGCTGGGTCACGATCAACTTCAGCCTTTCAAGGCAAGTATTTCCAAGTGGATTTCTCCGGACCTGATGAAAGGGCAGCCCATATCAGCTTCGAAAGCCAAGAAGGCGATTGCGGATTACAAAAAAGCCATTGGGCGGGCCGAGGGGATGGTGGAGCTATCGATATTTTATTGTGAGGAGGGGGTCGGTTTTCTGGAATCCTGCGGCATGGAAAATGAAAGCTACGCTTCTGCTTTGATCCGCATGTACGGACGGTCCCTCGAACTTGTGTCCAGGCTCTCCGCTGCCGAACGTGTCACCTACCTTGAGCGTCTCGATAAGCTTAGATCACGCGCGAAGAACGTCGGCTGGGCGGTGGAAGAGGAATTCAATAGCCTTTGGAGTGCTGCTGATCTGGACGCGTACCAAAATGAATGAATACGCGTTCTGTCGGATGAGGTGATCGATATAGGAGACCGGGTCGCCTGTCATACGGCAGACGGGTAGCGGGCAATTCGCCGCCGGCTTCACAAAACAGGCCGGTTTTTGGCCCAAACGCACTTGCCGCCGCAGTACCCGTATGTCCGCTGTCAGGGGATGAACCGACCTGGACGGGCGCGGCCTAAGGTCCGAGTCTGACCCTGAGCTGACCTTTCGGTCGAGCAAATTGTCTCGCTTAGAACCTCGTCGTGTGGTCAGATTGAAGGACTCAGAACGATGCCGATAGGGTGATCGCATGAGGCGGCGGGAATTCATTACTGCCCTGATGATTGCGCCTGTTGCGCGACATGCTGTAGCGCAAGAACGAGCAAAGACGAAACGCCTCGCAGTCGTAGACCCGTCGATGAAGGTCGCCGATATGGCGAAGGATCCGACTTACCGCATCTTCTTCAAGGAGTTGAACCGCGTCGGCTACGTTGAGGGCCAGAACCTTGTGGTAGATCGTTACTCCGCCGAAGGAGCAAGGGAACGCCGTGCTGACCTGGCTCGCGAGGTGGTGAGCACCCGCCCTGACCTGATATGCGCGTTCGGCAACGACCTGACATCGGCCTTCAATGCTGCCACCAGAGAGATTCCCGTTGTCGTCATAGCTGCTGGCGATCCGGTCGCCTTGGGGATTGCGGCTAGCCTTGCTCATCCCGGCGGAAACATTACAGGTGTCGCAGTAAATGTTGGGGTCGAGTTCTATGGGAAGCGTCTCGAGCTTCTTAAAGAGATGGTGCCAAGGTTGTCCAAGGCGTTTTACCTTCTCTCACAATCATTGTTGCAAAGCGCCGGGGGCATGCCGATGCGAGAAGCAGCTAAGCGCTTGGGCGTTTCATTGATCCCTGTGGTGTTGGCCTGGGACAACATCAATGAGGCAGCGTATGAGAACGCCTTCAAATCGATGGAACAGGATAGGGCAGATGCGCTTCTGGTCTCCACTGATCCTGAACATTACGCCTATCGGACTAGGCTGGTCGAATTGGTCGCGAAGACTCGGCTGCCCGCGATCTTGCCAGATCGCCGATTCGTCGAAATCGGCGGGCTGATGAGTTACGGAAACGATATTGTGGAATCATATCGCCTCATCGCCAGCCAAATCGCTGACATTCTCAGGGGCACGAAACCGGAGGACTCGCCTTTTTACCAAGTGACGAAATTTGAATTGGTCATCAACATGAAGACGGCGAAGTCGCAGGGGATCGACGTGCCGCCCGCGCTGCTTGCCCGCGCCGACGAGGTGATCGAATAGGTGCGCCAGCCGCAAGCTGGTGCGATCCAGCCGGAGAAAGTCCGGTTCAAGTAAGGAGTAGCGTCTGCTTGGTAGCGAGTGTTGCGTGGCCACTGGCGACAGTGTCTGCGAAGCGTACACAGCAATTGCATGGGGTGTGGGATTGAGCCGCGAAAGATCAGATATCGCAGGGGCCGAGGGTTTCTATTCGCTCGAAGGCAACATGTGCGTCACCGCTATGCGAGGTGCTGACGCCCTGCCGGGGTCTAAGGCCACATCACGTGCAAAAGGATCGCATCGGAAGCTGGGAGATCTCGGGTCTGACCGGAGCGGCATAGCCGTTGCCGGCCCGCATCGGGAAGGTGAGGAGCCGTAGCCGATGATGAACGGACCCGAGAAGTCGGACTCCGCCATAGTAGCGACGAAGCCGGCGAACAAAGCGGAGCCCTCTGTGGAGCGATCTGCAGGGGAGCCCTACGCGGCGGAGCCGGTGGAGCGAAGGGCGGGGACCAAGGGGAATGCGGGCCAGCAAAGCACGCGCCGGACACAGAGTCGGGAAAGCGTGTCACAGGCGCTGGAACGCATACGGAAAGTCGCGAGAGAAAGGAACAAGGAGAAGTTCACCGCGCTCCTTCACCACATCAACATTGACCTACTCGAAGAGGCGTTCTTCGAACTCAAGAAGAACGCAGCATCCGGCGTAGATCGGCTGACGTGGAAGGACTACGAGGCAGACCTTGAGCGCAATCTCAAGGACTTGCACGCACGGGTCCAACGGGGAGCGTATCGGGCACTGCCGAGCCGGCGGGTCTACATCCCCAAGCCGGATGGCCGACAGCGCCCGCTCGCGGTCGCCGCGCTAGAGGATAAGATTGTCCAACGGGCGGTGACCGCACTGCTGAACGCGATCTATGAGGAAGACTTCCTCGGGTTCAGTTACGGATTCCGACCTGGCCGCAGCGCCCATGATGCAATGGACGCGCTCTGCGTCGGAATCCACAGCAAGAAGGTGAGCTTCATTCTGGACGCCGACATCCGGTCGTTCTTCGACGAGATCAGCCAGGAATGGCTGGTACGATTCTTGGAGCATCGGATCGGCGACCGGCGCATCATCCGCCTGATCCAGAAATGGCTGAAGGCGGGCGTCCTGGAAGACGGAGTCGTTACGGTCAGTGACAGGGGGACGGGGCAGGGCTCGGTGATCTCACCACTGCTTGCCAACATCTACCTGCACTTTGCCTTCGATCTCTGGGTCGAGCGCTGGCGACAGCGCGAGGCCACGGGCGACATGATTATCGTGCGTTATGCCGATGACTTTATCATTGGATTCCAGCATGAGACCGACGCCCAACGCTTCCTGGACGAGATGCGCAAGCGGTTGGGGGAGTTTGCACTGTCGCTGCACCCTGAGAAGACCCGGTTGATCGAGTTCGGACGCTTTGCGGCAGAACGCCGTAAGCGGCGCGGACTCGGCAAGCCGGAGACCTTCAACTTCCTAGGCTTCACCTTCATTTGCGGCAAAACCCGCTCGGGCAAATTCCAGATCAAGCGGAAGACCCGAAGGGATCGCATGCGGGCGAAGTTGCGGGAGATCAAGCAGGCGCTGCGACGGTGCATGCACCGGCCGATCCCCGAACAAGGGAAATGGCTGGGGCAGGTCGTCCGCGGCTACTTCAACTACCATGCAGTGCCGACCAACGGACAAGCACTGGATGTGTTCCGGCACCATGTCACCGACCTCTGGCGGCGCACGCTGCGGCGGCGTAGCCAGAAGGATGGGATCACGTGGACACGGATGACGCAGCTGGTGAACGACTGGCTCCCGAAACCCATCATCCTCCATCCCTGGCCGAGCGATCGCTTCGCCGTTACGCACCCAAGGTGGAAGCCGTATGCGGGAAAGCCGCCCGTACGGCTTTGTGCGGGGGGCGCTCAGTAATGAGCGTCCCTACCGCGTCGACGCGGTTCGCTGCGGTGCATGAGTCCGGTGATGGCCCGAAGCGGCGGTTTCCTCGACGGAAGCAATCCTTCTGCTCACGAGGGCTAAGCGGACATCGTAAAAAAGTTCTCCAACCTGCGGCCGCTAACGTTGGACCGCCGCCGCGCTCGGAAAAACTGCGGGTCACGAATTCTCTCACCGCCCCCCCGGGCCCCTTGGATTTCCCTTTTCTAGCGATCTTCGACCGAGTCTCTCAAGCGCGTCTCGGTTGGCTTTGCGTTCATCGTCATGGGAATCGCAGTGGAGGCCAATTGTCAAAAATGCACGTCAGCGCCGCCAGTCCCGCCTTGCCTGTTGGATCAGCTAGACCGCCGCAGCCAGCGCGGGGACGAGCCATCCTTTCGTCGGCATGACCGAGTAGCGCAGTGCGATCTATGCGCCGATGATGGCCACAATCAACTGGTAGTGCGCCCTGTTGTCGTTGCCCATCATATGCCTCCGTCGTCGCGCTTAGATGGTTTTGCGCCGTTGGTGGTCGCGCCATTGCCACCACTGAATGGCTGGGTCGGCTTGGTGCCATACGGCTGCGTCGCCTTCGGCTGTCGCTCGTTGAGCACTAGCGCGCACTTGCGGAATGCCTCGCCGACTTCGGAGCTGCCGTACAGGGTGACCGGCCAAGGCCGTTCGCTTCCCTCTCTGAAGCCGACCGTCATCGTGTTTCCGGTCATGAACAGCTCGATGAACGACTTGGAGAAGCTGTCTGCGATATGGAAGTGAATCCAGCTACCGAGACCAGCGCCACTGGGCGCGGGGCTGCCGCCAGCAGTCACAGGGTACTGGTTGCCGTTATCGAACTGCACGTAGATTGGCACGTCGGTGCCTGCCGGGATCGCCCAGTTCGATTTATAGATCTGGACGAAGATATTGCCGCCCGGAACGTATTTGATCATAACGCCGCCGGTTGCTCCGTTCGAAGCGTCGAGAGACTGACGCATACCGCACATCGGCTTGCCATCGGCATTGCTCGGGTCGTACCAAGCCGTCCAATAGCCAGCGGTGCGCAGCGTCGTCTTGTTGTCATCGACGCTGGCGGCCTGCGCGGCGGTTGCCATCAGCAGCATGGCCGCTGCGCCGAGTAGAGATCGTTTCACAGCTTGTTCTCCAAGAAGTCGGGCGCAGTCGGTTGCGGCAGCGCCGGTTGCGATGAGAGGGGATGGGTTGCGGCAGCGCAGCCGTGCAGCGCGACGAGGCCTGCATCACCAGCGCGTTGTTCCTGTTGCGGTCGTACAGCCACTACATGTAGGCGACGCCGCCCTCCTCACGCCGGACCTCGCCGATCATGTACAGATGCGCGCGCGGTTCAGCGTGCCCTGCCACTGCAGCGCCACTGATGATCATCGGGAACGTACCGCACGGTCACGCCGACCACCGGATTAGTGACGCGCGGATCGTCGCCGAGCGCGACGCGCCCGCAGTTCAGTTTGAGGGCGGATGCTGCGGGGTGCTGATCATCAGCAATCCAGCGGCGGCGAGCAGACATCGTCTCATTGGTCTGAGTTGCTCCTCTTGTACTGGCCGGACTTGATCAGCGGCCACGCTTTTTCGTATCGCATCACGTCGTCATGCTTCGCGCGCCAGTGGGCGTCGATGCCGTCCCAACCGTTGCCTTGGAAAACGTGGTGACACTCCGGGCAAATGCGCGGTTCAGGTGAAGATCGTTTCATTGGCTCGTAAGCTCCTGTATGTGCGAGCTGCGTTGTGCCGTGCTCTCGCGACGCCCCAACCCCGGTAGGTTTGCGCAGCCGGGGGGACACCACGATCAAAATGTTCGGTGGTCAGGATTCAGCGCACGATCATCTTGTAGCGCACCTCGTAGGCCAATCCGGTCGGATAGATGACCAGAACCTTGAAGCTGTCCGGGCCGACATAGTCGTCATTTGACTTATAGTACATGACAGTACCGGGCATCTTGCTGTCGTTGCATTTGGCGAGTTTGTTGTCCTGTTTGAAGGTCGGGAAATCCTCGACCACTTCAGTGTCAAACGTACCGTGCTCAGGGGATTGCAGCGTTCTCACCACGATGGTGCCCACAGATGAGCAATCCGGCTTGGCCGCATACACGAAGCTCAACTTCAGCTTGTTGCCGGATCCAACGTATTTGCTCCACTCTTCCCTTTTTAGGCCAGCAGAGAGTTCTTCTTTGGTCCAGTCGTTGGCATGAGCAGAGGTCGTCAGCAGCGCAAGCGCTGCCGCAGTCAGTAGTCGTTTCATTTTTTTGCTTGCTCCTTTGAAGCGCCGGAATGGCACTCCCAACGCCCCAACCCCGGTAGGCTTACGCCGCCGGGGATACGATATGGACCTGATTTCGGGACCTTCGGCCATGCCAATCCACCCAACACGCTAAACGCGCGTTAGCCACGGAATCCGATTGCCGCGGTTCCTCTTTTGAAGCTGGCCACTGCGGTGTCGCTTCACATCGGTTCATTTCTAAGTTGTGCTGCAAAGAACTACTTGTTATTCTCCGCCAAAGACTTGGTTGCGAAGATGGCGGGGCGCTCGACGAGAAATATGGTTAAGCAGCTGTCGGACCCACCGACGGTGCAGTGCGGATTGTCGCGACTAGCTGCCGATCGCGTGCGCAGAGCCGGCATCAAATTGGAGCCGCTGTTGTCGCGCGTTGGGTTGACCATCGACCAGATCGAAGATCCCGAACGACGCATCAACGCTCCCAACCAGTCGCATTTCTTGAAGCAGCCGCCGAAGCGCTTAACGATGATCTTCTTGGCCTTCGGCTCGCCGAAGAGTTTGACCTCCGAGATCTCGGGTTGCTGTATTACGTCATGGCGTCGTCCGACACGCTCGGAGACGCGCTGAAGCGCGTCTCCCGCTACAGCCGCATCACCAATGAGGCCGTCGTGCTTCAGTATCAGGAGACTCGCGAGCCCAAACTGCGCATCGCCTATTCAGGGGTTCCGCGCCACGTCGATCTCCAACAGATCGAATTCTGCATCGTCGCAATGGTCCGCATGTCTCGCGCGTTGAGTGGCCGTCGGTTCGCCCCCAAGCACGTATCCATCAGCCACATCCGTCCGAGAGGTCTCGCGAGGTTTGCCGGCTCTCTCGGGAAAGGTGTCGAATTTGGCAGCGAGGTCGATGAGATCGATTTTCCGGCCGGGTCGGCGGAGTGGACTCTGGTCAATGCCGACGCGCGACTCAACAAGATCCTGCTTAAGGTCTGTGAAGAGAGCCTGCGTTCTCGCAAGGGTAACGTTGGCAGGCTCCGCGTCACGGTCGAGAATACAATCTCTCCCTTGCTTCCGCACGGCCAAGCAAAGGCGAGCGTTGTAGCCAAGAAGCTCGGGATGAGCGAGCGAACGCTGGTTCGGCGGCTCGCCGAAGAGGGCGAGACATTCAACGAGATTCTGCAGCAGCTCAAGTCCAGCTTGGCCATCCGCTATTTGGACGAAGAAGGCATGCCGATCTCGCGGATCGCTTGGCTTCTCGGTTTCGAGGAGGCGAGTTCTTTTAGTCATGCCTGCCGACGGTGGACCGGCAAGTCACCCCGGCAGCTGCGGCTCTCAGCGGTTCCAACCCATGCCGGACGATCTTGACGACTGACGAGGAGCGCGACGTCTGGATGCGCGCGCCGCGGGATGAAGCGAAGGCACTGCAGAGGCCGTTACCTGACGACGTCCTCAAGATCGTGATGCGCGGCGAGGACAAGACAAGATAGCGGCATAAGTTAGAAACAGATCGCACTTATGCTGCCGTCTCAATGAACAATCCGCCTTCTGCGTCCAAGTTCATCGGCCGTCTCTATGATCTTTTCTGCGAGCCGCTTGACCAGCTCTGTGTGAACCTCCTCCGGCGGCAATTTTGCCTGTTCGGTCGGCGGAAGTGCATCGCGTGCTAATCGTCTGATGATCGACAGGTGTAGAAGCAGGGCCTGAGTGCGGCCACGGCTGCACGGTAAGCCAGTCTGACGCCGATCTTCGCGCTCCTCATCGATAGCTGTGCTTGCGATCTGAGCGATCAGTCTGATGGTATCGTTCGGCTCACTCATCGGCGCGGGCTCACTCTTGCGATCAGATCGTGCTATAGTGGCGCTAAACCAGCGGCATGAACAGGAGGCCGCGATGACTATAGCAGAGCGCGACGTTGTTCCGCGCGAAAGCGATCAGGAATTTCTAGTAGAATGCTGGAAGCAATGTCTGGCTGAAATGATCGCTGACGTCCGAGAGACAAAGCTCCGTTGGAAGGACGCATCCGAACTCCTAAAGGCAGACTCGACGGCAGCGATTGCGGAGGCGCGCGCCGCTTTCAGCGACACGCTGATCAAGCTGGAGCACTCGATCGACGAGCGTCTCGGCAGGCTGCGGCAGATAATCAATCAGAAGAACGGACCGCCCGTGCGTGCCTACGTCGCGGACAAGGTACACTATGAGGGGGAACTGGTCACGCACGACGGCTCGACGTATCAGGCGCTGTGTGACACCGGCCGCGCACCGCCGGATCAAGAGCATTGGATTTGTGTCGCGGCCGGAGGTCTTGATGGCCTTTCGTTTCGTGTGAAGGGCACGTATCATCCGGGCGAGCGATATTCCAGATTTGACGTTGTCGCGCTCAATGGCGGGAGCTTCGTCGCGCGGCGCAACAATCCCGGTATATGTCCGGGTGACGACTGGCAGGCGCTCTGCTTCCAAGGAAAGAAGGGACCAATTGGACCGAAGGGTGATCGCGGCGAACGCGGCCCTCCCGGCGCGTCGATCAAGGGATGCGAGCTTGAACCCGAGCGGTACACTTTGATCCTGACCCAGAGCGATGGCACGTCGATCAGCATCAACCTGCGCCCGTTCTTTGCGGCCTACCACGCGGAATGCAACGGATGAGCACGAAGCCCCATTACCTTCCTTGCTAATCCAGTCCTCCCTCGCATAGTCGTTTAGCTGGCGCGGTGGCGCATAACGGATGTCGGATACTCACTGCGGGCATGTCGCAGTTTGCCCCTCACGCCGACCCTCATCGGTTAAACCAACTTTTGCGTCGCCCCTGTGTTGGATCTTCCATTTCCGCTGGGCCGCACGTCCGCGCAAAGCAGTTTGTCTCTATCGCCAAAATTCTTCGACGATCTGGCGCATTTGATCAAAACTTTGGCGCACCTAAACAAGGCGAACGTCGTCCGCCACCCCACATCTAGAACTAGAACGCGCCGATTGAGACCCGTCGCGGTCTTTGGGGATCGGATAGACGATATATGAGGAAAAACTGCGCCATGAAGAAACTGATAGCCGCACTGTTAGCGGCCACTGCCACTGCTTTGTCTGCTAACGCCGCACTCGCACTCGACCTCACGTGCGCTGTCCCTCCTCCGGATATGGACCCACACGCTGTGGTCGCGCTTCGAATCATCGGGCAGGAATTTGGAAACACCATCCGCAATCTGCAGCCGGTATTCACCCTCCAGAACGGTGAGACCCGCGATCGTTCCGTCCAATATCAGAAGGGATGGCGCGTTGAGCCGGTCACCTCATCGAGTGGCCCAGCCATAATGTGGCAGGGATACTATGGACCGGGCAACCACCACACTGTCGCATTCATCAAGCCGAATGATCCAAATGAAACCTATCGCGAGGATCATTACACCGACAAGGGAGCGCTTGATCACAAAGACCCCTTCCGTTGCTGGCCGACCGGATCACAGCCCACAGTCGCCGACAAGGCCCCAGTTCCAAGCAACGAACCGGTCGCGCGTAATCGTTGGGACCAGCCCAACCCGAATACGGAGGATCTCCAACTACAGCGCCAGGTTGATCAGTCCCGCACGCGTTACGAGAACGCCCAGGTAGATGGTCTCCCGGATTGCGGTGATGCGAATGTTTGGCGGGTGTTGATGAAAGTCTTCAGCAATTCCGCATTCGGCCACGTAGATGAAAGCCTCATCCGGGTAATTCAACCGGGTCAGGCTCAGAGCACTGGGATCGATCGTAACGACGGCGCTAAATTCTGCCGGATCACCCTCCACGGCAATGAGCAGGCTGCTCACGAAATAGATGCTGGCATTATCGGCAAGCATACGTTGTCGCAGATCGCCTACAACATCAATCAAGCCGAAGCAGCCGGCAACCCGCAGACACTTCGATACAAGATCCAGTTGAATGGCGAAGGTGGTTGGGTGCTGAACGTTCTCAACAACTAGATCCTCCAAACCCCGCGGCGATTGGGACTTCGATGCGGCGCATGAGTCCGCAAGTAGCCCTTAGCCGCGGTTTTCCCAGTGACAGCAATGCTTCCGGCTAAATCGAGAGCCAAACAGACGTCACGGAACATTCTCCGCTTGCGGTCGCTAAAACTGGACCGCCGCCGCGCTCGAAAAAGGGACCCTTCCCTTTTTTCCGAACCGCCCCCCGTTGTGGGTCGCTTAGGTTAGACTTGTTCCTCGGCTGGGCTCGGCTGCGGCTTTTCTTGGATGCAGCGCGACGAATAGGATTCGATCAGCCGCAAGGCCTCCAGCAGGACGCCGATATGCTGGGCGATCTTGGTGACGTGCATGCGCGCGCCGTTCTCCATGGTCGATGCGACCTCGAAATATTCATCGGCCGTGAGCTGCGGCGTCTTAGCGAACTCTTGAGCAGCCCTGCCAAGCTTGAGGATTGCGCTGGAAAACTCTCGCAGGGCGATCTGGCGCTTCTGCATCTGGATCTGATCGACGGGCATGATATGCACATGGCCGTGCTGCCTCACGAACCATTGCGCGTGGGTATATTCCGGATGTTCGGGGTGCGGCAGGTCGGCGATCTCTGGTGGAGGCCAACCGATCTGTTCCGGCGTGTATTTTGGCACTGGCTTCGGTGGCGGCAGCGCTGCTGAAGGCTTCTTCGTTGATCGCTTATTGGCACGACGATATTTGCCGTCGAGACCTTTGCGCTTCTCGGGCATGGAGGTTGGCCGATTTTCACCGTTCAACTGGGGACGGTCCCCAGTTGCTAAGTGATTTTTGAGCTGTTTCCGCAACTTGGCAACAAAATGATTGTCTACGCCTGCAATGTTGGCAATCGCCCGGTCGCTGTCATCGACGTGCCGCTCCATACGGATCAACATGTTCACGACCTTGCGCTTGTCGGCATTGGTGCGGCGCAAGCCGTCGTGGGAATCGGCCTTGGCGGCGGCGTCCTGTGCGTCCTCATAGCTGCCGGTGCTCACATAGGCGTTGGTCGTCGTCTCGCCGCAGGCGCGGCGCGCCCTGATGCGATGGTAGCCGTTGGTCAAATAAAGCTCGCCGCCAACGTCCATCACATCGACATGCGGAAAGGCGCTCCCCCGGCCCATGGCCTCCGCATATTCCGTGACCGTCTCCTTGCTGATAGTGACGCGCATCAGAAGTTCGATATCGTCGATGATCTCGTCGATGACGAGCACGCGCTCGATTTTGTCGTTCATGATAATGCCTCCAATGAGAACGGGGGCGGCATTGCTGCCGCCCGCGAGGGCTTCAGATGGAGGAATTTCAAGCCGCTTCGGCGACCGAGGTGTCGGCGAACTTCGGCCACTCGTCGGTGCGCAGGTGCAGCCGGGTCATCGGCTGGTTCAATCGCCACGCGTTGAACGCCTTGGTAATAAAGCCGAGCTTGAGCGACTTGCGCATCTTCTTGTCGATGGCGGTCTGATCGGCGAGAAGCTTCTTGCGGAGCAGGCTGATCGGCGGCGACGTCGTGTCGGGATCGCCGAGTTCTTCCATGAAGCGCGCAAGCATCTCCTCGTTGTAGGTTTCCATGATCTTCCACGCCACGAAGATTGCCGTGGGCGCATGGTCGATCAGTTCGTTGGCCTCGTCGTAATCGGCTGCCAAGATCACATGCGCGGCGTTGATCAGCGACGGGCTCGCCATCACCGTTTCGAGCACCTCGATGGGCGTCAGCTTGGGCGTCTTCTTGTCGCCTTCCACATGGTAAGCATCGGCATCGTAGTCGCGGCTGATCTTGATCGCTGCCGCGATCTTGTTGGCAACTCCGTTAACGCCTGCGGTCTGCAGCGCGTCCTTGGCCGTCCGCGCCTTGCCATTGTCGATATAGGCAAAGACGTTGTCGATGTGCTCGACATTGGTGACGACATAGGACGGGAAGCTCGCGCCGGTCAAAAGGCCGGCCCAACAGCGGTGCTGGGCATCGAGCAGTAGGTCCTTGTCCGACAAGATGATCGGCTGCCCGGTCTTCTTCCAGCCACCGGGCGCTTTCATTTGACGGCCATAATATTGTACCGTGGTGACTGAGATCCTGCGATTCGCGCCGGGGGGATTCCGGCGCAGCAGGGCCTCGGACTTCTCCGGGGTAATATTGTGCCAGCCATCGGTTAAGCCGTGCGGTTTGAGCGGATGACCTTCGCTCCACTCGCGAAAGCGTTCGATGACCTCATCCATCGTCCGCTTGTTGGCTGCTTCGAGAACGAAGTTGGTGGGAAGCCACTCATTGATACTCATGTGTAACGCTCCCGGTTTTTGCGGTCCTCGGACCATCGGCGATATCGCCAGTGTTGAGCAAAAATCAACACCGCCGAGAAGTCAATAAAAAACTGTGGATAAGTCATGTCGGTTCGAGATTTTGGCTTGCAAAAGGCGATCGATGCTGCTGGCGGCATTCGGGCACTGGCTCGCGCACTTGGGCGCAATCCGGCGCTGGTCGCGCGTTGGACCAAGGTGCCATATGACTATTTGCTTGAGGTCGAGCGGGTAACCGGCGTCGACCGCGAGGACCTTCGGCCGGAATTATTTCACCGCAGCCGGAAAGACAAAAAATAGCAGCCGTGGGCTCTTATGGATTCGGTTCACGGTCATCAGCGCGAGGAACAGTTCGTCCGCCGGCCGGCCGGTTTCCGCGTCCCGCGCCGTCACGCGGCGAACGCACGGTTCGTTCGCGGTTCGACACCCCCGCGCCCACAGCGCACACAGCACACACAGCGGATTTTCCCATAGAGGTCCTACAAATTTCAAAAACTCAGGTCCCTCGTTAAGCAAGTGCGCTGCTGTGCGCGTGCGCTGTGGGGGTCGGAACCGCCGATCCATGACAGTTTCCATCCTAAAATTGGGCGGGTGCTTCATCTGGCGGCGTCGGCTCTGGCGGCGGGTCGGTCGGCACCCACCAGCGCTTGCCTGCCCAATCGGTCTTGCCGTCGCTCCGCTCTCGTTGCCAGCCAAGGCGCTCCATCGCCGCCGCAATCCGGCGCTGATCAGCGGTGCCGACGCGTTGGGTTTCCATACCCAAACCTTCCTTCGCCACCTGACCGACTGTCACCCGGAGTTGCGTTGCAAGGTAATCTTCGATCTGTTCTTCCCAGCTGTCGTGCTCGTAACGCTCGGCCTGTTGCGGCTTGATGTGCTGGCGTTCGAACTCCTTGTTCGGCCACCAAGGCTTGCCGGCGCGATAATGATGCGCGGCCTCGGCGAAAAGCTGATCGCGGTCGCGCCTCAATCCTTCGATGTCGATGACGTTGGTCCAGACTGGCCAGAACCTGCGGCCACCGGTTTCGTCGCGCAGATACTCTCTCTTGTTCGTGGTGCCGATGAAATTGCATTGCCGGGGTTCGATGACTTCAAGCCGCCCATAGCTCGGGCGATAACGCTCGACGGTTCGCGTCAAGAATGATTTCAGCAGTGATTTGTCGGCCTTGCTCATCGCGTGCATCTCGCCCACCTCAATCAACAGCTTCCCGCGCAAATGCTGAGAAGCATCCTTGGTGGAAATATCCGGCAGGTTGTCGCAAAAATATTCACCGCCAAGAACCTTGCACACCGATGACTTCAACATGCCTTGGTCGCCTTCCAGCACCAGCATGTGATCAGCCTGACACCCCGGTTGGAATATTCGCGCGACTATCGCGATCAGAAACATCTCGCCGACTTGGCTGACATAGTTGCTGGCTTCGGCCCCCAGATACTTCGTCAGCCAGCTGTCGGTTCGTGCGATGCCATCCCAATCGAGGCTGTTGAAGTAATCCTTGACCGGATGATAGGCGCACTGGGTGGCGCGGAGAGAGACGGCGTTGTGGACGTTGTCCTTGGAGATATCGACCAGACCGGAAACCTGCAGCCATTGCTGCAATTCGGTCACGTCAACGTCGGTGAGTGGTCGCGGTTTGAATGCGGGGTCATCGCAGCCGATGGGCTGCACCAACATCACAGCGCACAGCATTTCATCGAGCGCATAGCAATTGCAAATCCGTGGATCAGAAGTGAGAGCGATCATCGCATTGGCTAGCGTCGGCAGCGGCTTGCCAGATTTGTTTGTCATGCAACGACCAAGCCAGCCGCCGTGCGGGTTCAACTTGGTAACCTTGCGCCTGTTCTCGGCCGGTGCCGCTACCTGTGGCGGATGCTTCTCGACCCACGTCCGGCACATGCCACGAATAGCCTTCTCCTCGCGCCTCCAATTCCACCGCTTGCCGTAATCGCCAGCTGCAGCACGCGTGGCAGCCAGCGTCATCTCGACCACTTCATCAAGCGGCATGCCCGAGCTGAGCATCGACGAAGTGACGGCGAGTTGCGTTTGGTGAATACCGGCATCGCCGCCAGCCATGAACATCATCTGAGCGAGCCGTGCCTCGACATCGACGCGCGGCTTATAGGCATGTTCGGCGGCATAGGCGGTGAACTCGTTGGACTCGCCCGCCGTCACTGCCTGTGGCCGTTCCTTGCGCAGCAACACTGGCGATTGCTCGGCAAGCCATTCCTCCAGATCGTCCAGTTCGTAACGCCGACTACCGTGCTGCTCGACGATCTCGACCTCGGTCCATTCGCCGTCTTTCGTGTTGTGGCTTGTCGGCAGGCGCATCAGCCGTGACACCTCGGCGCACTGCAGATCACCGCCGACGACGTCGGCGAGCTGCTTCAACGCAGTTTCGATGCGCTCCATGTTCTCTTGGGTATCGACCGCTTCCTTGAACAACCAATAGAGATGGAACCCGTGGCCTGAGAACACGATTATGCTTGGTTGATATCTGAGGCGGGCCAGCTGGCGCAGAACCGTGGCGCGATCAGGATCGCCATCGAATTCGCGGAAATCGACATCGCTGTGCAGACCGGGTGTCTGCACGATGTGTTCTTTAGCGCGACGCTGGTTCTTCTTGACGATGCCGGTGCAAAAGTACAATGCGCGCTTCGGTCGATCCCACTTCGCAATAAATTCCGCGATGCGCGACGGTGAGCGCGTGAAGACGCATCTATCACCCGCCTCAGCCTCGTCGCCGCGTTCGTTGGGCAACGTCGTGATGTAGACCGGCAGCTCGGTGGTCGTGCCGAACATGGTTGCGAGGAAGTCGGCGGCGGCGGTGTTGGTGATGTTCGCGGCATCCATGACGTTTGCATCCAGCGAAGAGACTGATCATGACCTTGCGCCTTGCTGTTTGCGTTTTGCGATTCAGCTCCGCCTGAGTGCGTGCGGAGCCGGGATACGATCACTTGCCCTGCTGCTCCTTCAGCTGCCGTTGGTGCTGCTCGATCCGGTCGGCGGCATCGCGCAGCGCGGAGACCAAACCACCGAGCACATAGTCGACGTAGACAGGCGGCAAGCCGTGATCTATCGCGGTCGCGTCGAAGGCGATGCAGTTCGCCTTCCAGATCAGGCGGTTCACGAGCGTGCAGACCTTGACCGGCTTCGGTGGACGACGTGGAGGGACGATCACAAAGTTGGTCATCATTCCCTCACCCCAGTCAGCTGAAACTTTTTGCCATTGAACAACCGGAAGGCTTCAGCGAGCTTGTCGGCACTGCGTTGTCCGTCAGGATGCAGGCACATCAGAATGATCTTGAACTGATCGACAGCGAACAACGGCTTGTGGTTGTTGGTGAACTCCTTGTAAGTGGCAATCGTCTTGTCCGCCTCTTCCTCTCGCGCCTTCAGCATGGCGAGGTAGTCCTTCGTTTCAGCAAGCACACGCTGACGAACCTCTTCGTCGAGGTTGCGCAAACCGGGGCATGTATCCTTCCCGTCATCCGACGATGACGCGACCACCTCCGGTGCCGGGGCTTTGCTCGGCGGCCTGCGCGCCTTACCGTCCTTGCCGACCGTCTTGGTCAACTGGGCAATGCGCCCCAGTTGCTCCCCTTTGGCTCTCGCACGACCAACCGTCTTATGATCAACGCCAGTATCCTCGGCAATTTGGCGGTTGGATTTCTGCGGCGAGCGGGCGATCAGCTCAATGAGAATGTTCTGCCGGTCCTCGACGTTCAGATGACGGCGGCGGATGTTGGCGCTGATGACGTAGGCGTAGGGATCAATCCACGGTCTGCCGCACGGATGGCGTTCGCAGCAAACGTAAACGTCGATCAGCGATTTCCCGTTGGGAGCGTAGACCGGTTCAACCCCATCGGGCCCCCATTTCAGAAACACACCGCCAGCTTCGAGAGCATCGAGCCTGTTGCGCCCATCCAGCAGCAGGGGCTTGCCCTCCTTACCGGGCACCCAGAACGTGACCGGCGAAACCATGCCGTTCTGCTTGATGTCCTCGCCGAGCGCACGCAGTGCGTCCGGGTCGGTGTCCTTGAGTAGCGGAAACATCTCGGCCGCCGGATGGACCGGCAGCACGTCGCGCCATGATGATTTGGGTTTGGATGTCATCGCCGGTCCCTCCCGTTGCATGGGGTGGTGATCCGGGTATGATGCGGGGGTGATGTTCGCCCCGGTCCTCGCCCGGATCGGAAAAAGGAAACGCCGCCCTCCACAGGGGCGGCGTTTCGTTTCAGGCCTCTGCAATCTCGTCCTGCTTCTGCTCCACACCGAGCTGTTTCATGGCCGTCTTCATGACGCCATCGCGCCGCCAATCCGCCGCCGCTTCGCGCGTGATCAGCACCCGCGCGCCTTTCTCCATCTCGCGCGGCGTCAACCCGAGATCGCGGAGCTTGTAGTAGAACGCCACGCTGATGCTATGGCGGCGGCAAAACTCTTCAATGCTGTAGGCGTCGAGATTGGTGTGGTTCTTGTAGAACTCTTCGACCACGATGAGGATCGACTCGATATCCTTGTCGGTGGCCTTCTTCTTTGCGATCACCGTCCCGGTCGCGGTGACCTTCTTGCCGGTGACTTCTGGGCGACGGACCATCGCATGTCCCTTTCATCTCGCTAAGTGCGAGCGTCAGGGCAGCCCAAACAGCCGCGCCTGACGCTTTGTGAAGCGTCGCGCATTCGTGCTCTCGATTTTGCTGTTTGCGAGTCCGCCTTACCCTGAGTACCGGGCGGCGTTTATTTGGGTTATCGTTGCACGGTCCTTTGCGACCGCCGCCGGTTTTGTTGTCCCCGACGCGAAGTAGGTCAGTATGCGCCCGGTTTCGCCGAGGCGTCAATCCTCGTAGAACTGTATGGAGATGGAAGTAGACTTTTCAGGTGGTCCATTGTGGACCACCTCGCATTCGAGCTTTGCGCTTGGCTACGGTCAGCGCGCGGTCGCGAGCGCGACGACGTTGTCGGCGGCTGGCGCGAGCGGCACCGGCTCGTGATCGATCAACGTGCGACGCGCGACCTCGTCGGCGGCCTCGACCTCGGCGATTGCCGAAGCATAGTGCTTCGAGATCGCCGCCGAGCTGGTGTCGTGCAGCTTCGCGACCAGTTCGATGCTGACGTGCTCCAACAGCATCCTGACAATCGATGAATGGCGCAGCGCATACAGCGTCACGGTCTCGGCAAGTCCGGCGCTCTTGATCACGTCGGCAATGCGGTCACGATAGTTGTCGCCGGGACGCTCGCTCCACGGTGAGCCACTGCCCTGCAGCAGCAACGGCGCATCGGGGCTGCGGCCCTTTGCTGCCTGCTTCAGCTTCGCGTAGAGCGAGGCGGTGATCGGCACCGAGACGCGCTCTTCCCGGCGCATGATCCTGTTCTTACTGCCGCCCTTTGCAGAACGCGGCATTCGCAGTTTCGGCCGAGCGCCGCCGACCAAGTCCTCGACCAGCAGCCGCACGGCTTGGCTCGGCCTCGCACCGGTCGTCGCCAGCGTATCGACCAGCAGGCCGAGCTTGGCGTCATGGGCGTACGCCGCGTTGACGAAGCGGCTCACGCTGGCGTTGTCGAGGATGACGTTGCGGGCGACGGTGGCGTCGGGCAACGCCTCAAGGCCGGTCTCCCATGCCGCCTTGTTGATGATGCGCCCATCGTGCGAGGCGGCGAGGTTCAAGGCGGCGCGCAGACCCTTGGCATACCTGACGACGGACGACGGCTGCAAATCCTTGGCGAGGAGAGAGTCGCGCCAGCGGCGCAGCTCCTTGGCTCCGAGCAGCTGCACCGGCTTCGACAACAGCGGCACGCCAGCGAGATGCTTGCGCGGCAGCCGCGCGTTCTGGACGTCGCCGTTCCTTGTTTTGAGATCGCGTTCATAGGCGTCGAGCGCCTCGGCGACGGTCGCAGGTCTGGAGTCGTCGCCGACGTCGCTGGTCTGCCGGGTGGCGAGCTTCTTGGCGACGTCCTGCACCGCGTAGAAGTCGAGAATGCTAGAACCGTTGCTCTCGCTGAAGTCGTCGGCCTCGCACACGCCCTTGGTCCAGTAGCGGCCGTGGCCGTCGCTCGCCTTCACGACCCAAGTGCCGTTGCCCTTGTTTCTCCGGTAGAGCAGGCTGACGCCGCGCGCGAGCCTAACACCTGCGTAGGGCTTGAAGCGGACGGCGAGCCTCAATCTCGCGCTGCGATTTTCCAGTGTGCTGTGACGCGCGTTGCGTGCCATTTTCTGTCCCCGGTTTCTGTCTCGGTGATGTGTGTGGAAGCCTATAGAAGCTCATAGCACCAGATGGATACTATGCCAGACAGATCAAGCACTTAGAGGCAGTAGCATGGACGTCAAAAGGGGCTTATAGAAGGCTACGTCTCCCCTTGCGGGAGAAGGTGGCGCGAAGCGCCGGATGAGGGGTCGCATCCGTGCGCTCACTGCAGCAGATGAACTCGCGGAGAGAGACCCCTCACCCGCCGCGCTTCGCGCGGCCCCTCTCCCGCAAGGGGAGAGGGAAAGAAAAACCGTGGTTAACCGCGCCTCAACGGCCTTCGCAGGCGCCGCATGGCGCGTCCACGGCTCGTTTACGCATCGCGCCCTATCGTTTCCGGCAAAGAACTTTCCGTAGGGGGAAACCATGGGACATCGTACACGGCCGACGGCCGCGGAAGACTTCGCGCCCGCCGATCTCATGCAAGGACTTCTAGTGATCTCGTCGTTCGGCTTCTGGGCCGTGATGCTCGGCCTGATGCCGGTGCTGCTGTTTCGCGTCTGGCTCGCGGGCTGAGGCGAAGATAGTTAATCCGCGGTAGCGTCGGTGTTCAAATCGTGCGGGAACCAGCGAGGCGGATGTTAAAACGTTTCTAGTATTACTTGACGCCACAAGCGAAGAACTCGCGGGGGCGTTTAGTGAATACTCAAAATGATATGGCGCCTGGTTATCAGGCCGCCGAGCAGCAGGGCTTTACCACCGAGGACATCCTCTGGGCCGCCGGCATCTGGTCGGTGATCCTGACGATGTCGCCGGTGATCGTGTTCTACATGCTGATGGTGGCGTAGCCCGTCTGCGCCAAGCCTCTCCCCTCATCCTGAGGAGCCGCGGAGCGGCGCCTCGAAGGATGAGCCACGGGCGATATCCGGGCTTTCATGGTTCGCCCGGCGATGCGTAGCATCGTCCGGAGACGCGTGTTCTGCGCTCCTCACCATGAGGGTCTTGCCGGCTCTCGAAACGCAAAACGCGCGGGCCAACCGCGCGTTTTTCGTTGCCCAGGAAATGAATAAAAAAAACTACGCTGCCTGCTTGTGCATTGCGCCGGATGCCGACGCCGTGCCACGGATCGCCTTGACCGAACGCTCGATCGCGGCCCACAGCCTTGCGATCTCCTGCGCGGCGCGGCTCTCCGCCTGATATTCCCGTGCGCCCTCGCCGTGGCTCAGCGCCATCAGCAGATCCGAGCGGTTGGTGATCTGGCCGCCCCAGACCGGCGCGCGGAACTTGGCGAGCGCCTCGCGGGCGATGGTGACGATCGGGCTTTCGGCTTCGTCGCGGCGCGCGGGTGCGCCGTTGAGCACGACCGCGTAGGGCTTGCGCGCCGCGCGGCACATCTGGATGGTTTCCTGCACCGCGTTGACGTCGAACACGCCAGGCCGCGCCGGAATGACCACCATGGTTGCGTTCTTGATCGCGTCGTCGACAACGGCCGACAGGTTCGGCGGCGTGTCGATCAACACCCATTCATAACCGTCGCGCTTGGCCGCGGAGACGATGCCGCTGACCGAATTCACGGCGGCCTTGATCTGCGGCTCGTTGGTGCCACGCAGCTTGTGCCACAGCGTGAGCGAGCCCTGCGGATCCGCATCGACGAGCAGAACAGGCTTGGTCGCCTTGATCTGCGCGGCGAGATGTGCAGCAAGGGTACTTTTGCCCGAGCCGCCTTTACGCGATGCAAAAACAATAACGTTCATACCCTTGGCCTCCAGATTGACCCCAGGTACCGAAAATGAATCAGCGCGCTGATTCGTGAAAGAAAAATTTACCGGGAGTTGCGTTGGAGACACGAAATAAAAGGCGTGTTGGCTTTTGAGTCACACTGCATGCGGCGCTGCGGACATGAATCGCAATGAATGGCCGTTCGCGATGGTAAATCGTGCGTTTTTTGAGCAGTTGTTCGGGAAACAGCGAAACGCAACCTGCCCGAGCAAATCTATTTCCGGCTCTTTTCCGTCGGGCGAAGGCGGAATTGCTTCACGGCTTCGCGGGGACACGTGAACAAAAGGAGTCCTTCAGCTCACGTCACACAACATCACTGAGTCATTTTTACTCAGCCGGTCACCTTGGAGGTGCGAGCCGTAGTCTCGATAACCTCTCCCGCAAGCGGGAGAGGCAGCGCAGCGTTCAACGTGGCTACGGTTTGAATCCAGTCAGGGCCGAGAGCTCAGGTATCGTCAGCCTTCGGCTTCTTCTTGCCGGACTTGCTGCTCGCCGTGGTCTTCTTCGCGGCCGGCTTGCTCGAGGTCTTCTTCTTCGCCACCGGCTTGATGTTGACGGGCTGGCCGGCTGCCTCGCCCGGTTCCGGCCCCTGACGGAAGAACACCGCGCACTGCGGCGAGAGCTGCGACTTCTTCTGGATCATGCAGGCGGTGATGGCGTCGACGTTCGGCACGAACTCGCCGCACAGCCGCATCGCATCGGGCGTGCAGGCCTGCTGCTGCTCCGGCGTGTAGGCGAAGCTTGCACGGGGCTGGACGATGATGGCCAGGGCGATCGCGGAGATCGCGGCAGCCAGGAACCTCGTAGAGCGAAACGCCAGCATGATCCCCCCAATCGTCGAGTCGGAGGGAATAGTGGGTGAAGCCTTCCGCGTTGGCAACCGAGCCGCGAAGCGAAAACCGGGAGCTGTGCGCTCCGGGCAACAGGCATCAAGAGCGCGATGGGATCAGACTCGATTATGGCCACGAGGGAAGTGCGCTCCCTCCCCCGCTTGCGGGGGAGGGGTGGGGAGAGGGTGCCTCCGCAATAGAGGGCCCCAAGAGTAGAGAGCCCTCACCCGCGCCTTTTGGCGCGACCTCTCCCGCAAGCGGGAGAGGTTCAGCGACCTCGCCGCCCGCCGCTTTAACCCTTTGGTCGCGCTAGTGAGATCGGGTTCGGTTCAAGGCTTCCGCGCTCCTCAAACAAAAAGCTCGAAAACAACCCCATGCAAAGTAGCCGGCAAGACCAGCATACATTTTGCGGATTTTACGAAATCTATTTGACACGTCGGACAAATCAGGGGCATGATGCCATCATCGAGGGCGCTTGGATGGTCAGCGGATATCCCCGTGAGGTGAGGGCCGCATGGCTACCGTGTTGATCGTTGCGCCGGTGTTTGCCCTGATCGTGGCCGGCTATGCGGCGGTGCTGTTTCGCTTCGTCTCCGAGAGCGCGCACAAGGGCATCTCCGAATTCGCCTTCAGCATCGCCATCCCCGCCCTGCTCTTCCGCACAATCGTCGTGTCGGAATTCCCGCAGCTGAGCGCCTTTCGGATGTGGGGCGCCTATTACGGTGCGCTCGCAATCACCTGGATCGCGGCGCTGGCGCTATCGGCCCTGCTGCGCGAGCGGCGCGAGGACCGCGAGGACGGCGTCGTGTTCGCGATCGGCTCGGTCTACGGCAACATCGTCATGCTCGGCATTCCCCTGACGCTCTCGGCGCTGGGAAACGAGGCGGCGGGGCCTATGGCGCTGATCCTGTCGGTGAACACGCCGCTGCTCTGGCTCTGCGGCACGCTGCAGATGGAGCTGGTCGGCCGCAAGCAGAAGGGCTCGGCCCTGTCGGTCATCCTGCCGGTCATTCTTGATCTTGCGCGCAACCCGATCATGCTGGCGATCGGCTTCGGCCTTATCTGGCGCTTCACGGGCCTCGGCCTGCATCCCGTCGTCGACAAGACGATCGAGCTGCTCGCGCAGGCAGGATCGCCGGCGGCGCTGATCGCGCTCGGCATCAACCTGTTCCGCTTCGAGGTCAAAGGCGAGAAGCTCGGCATCGTCGTGATGAGCGCGCTCAAGCTGCTGGTGATGCCGGCGGCCGCCTTCCTGCTGGCGAAGCTGCTGGGCCTGCCGCCGCTAGCGGCGGGAGTGGTCGTTCTGTTCGCCGCGATGCCGACCGGCGCGAACGCGTATATTTTTGCGGTTCAGTATCAGCGGCTGGTCAACCCGGTGTCGGGCGCCGTCGCGCTGGGCACACTACTGGCGGCGGTGACGCTGCCGGCCGTGGTGGTGCTGGTGGCGGGGCTGAAGTAAGGGCGTGGACCCATTGGCGCGTAGCTGGTCTTAGCCAGATGGATGCAAGGCGGACGAACGCGAGGTCGTTCGCAGCAAGCTTGTCGTAGCGCGTTGCGACCCGACGACAACGCTCCCGACCACGCCTGCCAAATCCGTCGAAAATCACAGGCGCAGCCGGCCGGTCTCGTCTGCCTCAGAGCGGGCAAGCCATGCCCGGTGCTGGAGCGCAACCCTGACCAGGAATAATCGGATGTGGCGCCGGAACCGGCGGCAGCGGCGGCACCGGATCGACGGGGATATGCGGCGGCAACGGCCACGGCAATGGCCACGGCAACGGCGGAGGGCCGATGTGTACCGGAGGCAGTGGATCGATGATGATCGGCAAATTCGCGGTCGCGGCGTTAGTGTCGGCATGCGCGACGCCGGCCAACGCGCTTACGGCAATGAATGAAAGACACAACGCTCGGAAAGTCATTGTCGTCGGCTCCTGCTGAGGCGCTGCAATACGATCGCGCCAAGGATGAACGATCGAACGATCCCATTGCGCGTCGCCAACGCCAAGCCGGACATGAGAGCTAGAGAGAAACGACTAGTCGCAAAGAACTAGCCGCTCATCGCAAGCGCCGGGCGTTTTGAAACCTGAAGAGAAGCGTTGCACGCATGCACAAGCGGAGGCGGCATGAAGCCCGCACTTCGGACAACAGGCTGGTCAACGCCAGACCAGCCAGAGCAGCGGCGCCAGGATGCAGAGGCTCAAGCCGATGCCGACCGACAGCCGGCCGAACCTGTGCAGCACCGACAATTGCGAGGGATCGAGATTGGGCTGCAAATCCAGCCAGCGCCGAAAGCGCTCAAACAGCCAGCCGATGAGGTGAACGAGGGCTTCGACCAGCCGGACGATGAGTTCAAGGAGCAGTTCGAAGATGGGGCCGGCCAGATCATCAAAGAGGAGGTCGAACAGGATCTCCATGCACATTCACCAAGCCGTCGGCCCATCCACCGGGTCGCTGCTCGAACTTGACGTGGGGATCGGAGATGCATGCCGACAGAAGCGTGCGCTTCACCTTTCGGGGATCGGTTCGTGATGTCTGGCTAGCGGCGCATAGCGGGCGCGGCCGATGTCAGGCCGCGCCCGCTACACCCAGAACTTGGTTCAGTTCTGCATCAGCTGCTTCGCGTTATCGGGCGTGATGGCGGTGGTCGGCACGGTCACCACGGTCTGCACCTTCTCGGCGCAATCGAGCAGAATCGACTTCGCCATCTCGATCGCCTCCGGGCCTCCGGTCGGATAGGTGAAGGTTGCCGCCCACTCGCCTTCCGCAACCGCGCGGATGCCGCCGGCAGGCCCGGGCAAGCCATCAGTCCCGAGGATCTTCACTTGATCGAGTTTACCGGCGCCCTTCGCCGCGAGACGCGCACCGGCGGCCATCATGTCGTTGCTCGCATAAACCGCCTTGATGTTCGGATGGGCCTGGAGCATCGCGGCGAACGCGGTCTGCGCCTTGTCCGGCAGCCAGTCGGCGGCCTGCTCGGCGACGACCTGGACCTTTGGATTGTCCTTCACGCCGGATTTGAAGCCGTTGAGCCGTTCGACGGCGGGCGTCGAGCTCGGCAGGCCCTGGAGCACCGCCACTTCGCCGCCTTGCGGCAGGAGCTTGTCAGCGACGTATTTGCCCGCCTCCTCGGCGATCTTGAAATTATCTCCACCGATGAAGGCCGTATATTCCTTGCCGGCCTCGCCGACCGTCTTGCGGTCGAGCTCGATGACGGGAATGCCGGCCTTCATGGCCCGCGCGACGACCGGCGTCAGAGGCGCGGCCTCGAACGGTGAGATCAGGATCAGATCGACCTTCTGGGTGATGAAATTGTCCATCTGCGAGGTCTGCGTGTTCACGTTGCCGGCGCCGTCGGCAATCTGCAGCTTGAATTGCGGCACTTTCTTCGCCGCGGCGGTCAGCTGGTCGTTGACGTGCTGGCGGTAGGGCTCGGCATTGTTGGCCTGCGAGAAGCCAATGACGAACTCCCCGGTCTTGCTGCACTCCTTGACCAGCGGCACCGCCTGTGCTGCACCGGCGACCAGCGTCGCCGTGCCGGCGCCCAGCACCAGATTGGACCAGAACCTTGCCTTCGTAGATACACGTCGCATGATTTCACTCCCCTGTTTGCCTCGAACATTCCGCCACTGACGAGCGGTCTCTTCCCGGCGGAGCTGGTCGCCGCCAGGTCTTTACGTCGCCATTGGGGTCAACGACCCAATCCCTCGCGGCGACGAACGAGAGATTGAAGAACCGCGGCCACGACGATGATCGCGCCGGTCGCGAGCAGCTGCAGGGCCGCATTGATGTTGTTGAGCTGAAGGATGTTGGCCAATGCGCCGAGCATGATCGCACCTGCGATCGTGCCGATCATCGAGCCTGCACCGCCGAACAGGCTGGTGCCGCCGATCACCACCGCCGCGATCGCGGTCAATTCATAGCCCGTGCCGTCATTGGCGCTGCCGAAATTGAACTGGCCGGCGTGGACGATGCCGGCGATGGCCGACACAAGACCTGTAATCGCGTAGACCGAGATCTTGACCAGCGTGACCGGCACGCCGGAGAGCCGTGCCGCCCGCTCATTGCCGCCGACCGCGAAGACGTAGCGGCCAAAGCGTGTGAAGTTCAGTACGAAGGTGGCCACGATCGCGACCACGAGAAACACCAGTGTCGCGACCGGAACCGTGTTGTCGAAGAGCCGATCGCCCAGCACCGAAAAAATCGGCGGCGCAAGACCCGGACCATTGCCGTAGGAGATGTTGATGTACTGGTTGTTGGAGATCACCAGCGCCAGGCCGCGCGCGACCTGCAGGCCCGCCAGCGTCACGATGAAAGCCTCGAGGCGGAAGCGGGTCGAGATCGCGCCTTGCGTGCAACCGAACAGGGCGCCGCAGGTCATCACGAACAGCAGGGTCGGAACGAGTCCCCAGCCCCAGGTCGTCATGATCGTGGCGGTGAGCACGCTGCACAGACTGAGCAGCGCGCCGACCGACAGATCGATCCCCGCGGTGATGATGACGAAGGTCATGCCGACGGCGATGATGCCCGTCTCGGAAATCGCCCTTACGATGTTCGCGATGTTGTCCGGGGCTACGAACAGGATCGAGCCGTGCCGCCGCGGCGAGAAGATGATGCCGCCGATCGCAACAAGGATGAGGCCAATGACGCTCTGAAAGCGGACCGCGATGGCGAAGAAGTCGAGACGCCGTGTCGGTGCGGGCTGCACGGGCGTGGATTTCACAAGCGTTGCGGCGTCATTCATCGCTGTCATCCTGACTGGATTCGGCCACGGCGAGGATGTCGTCCTCTGCGGCGCCTGCGGGAAACTCGGCAACCGTACGCCCGCCCCTCAGCACGACGATGCGATCGCAGAGGCCGATCAGTTCCGGCATTTCGCTTGAGGCGACGAGAATGCCGACGCCTTGCGCGGCGAGTTCGCGAATCCTGGCGTAGATTTCGCCCTTCGCGCCGACATCCACGCCGCGCGTCGGCTCGTCGAGCAGAAGCAGGCGCGGCTCGCCAAGCACCTCCTTGGCAAGCGCGACTTTCTGCTGGTTGCCTCCCGAGAGCGCGCCGACCGCGAGCTCCGGCCGCGGCGGCCGCACGTCGAATGCCTTGATCGCTTGACCGGCAAGCCTGGCTTGGCGCGCTTGCGACATCAGAAAGAACGGCGACACGCGCCGCAGCACCGAGGCGACGAGATTGCGTTCGACGCTGTCGCGCAGCATCAGGCCGGCACCGCGGCGATCGTCGCTGACAAAGGCGACGCCGGCGCGGCGAGCCTCCGGAATCGAGGTCAGCCTCGCCGGCCGGTCTTCGATCTCGACGCGACCCGACCAGGCGCCGGGACCGCCCGCGCCATAGAGCGCAGAGAGCAACTCGGTCCGTCCCGCGCCCATGATGCCGGCGAGGCCGACGACCTCGCCGGCGCGCACCTCGAGCGAGACCTCGCGCGGCGCACGCCAACCGGCCCGATGCCGGCGCGGGCGATAGGCGGCCCGCTCCAGATGCAGCACATGGCGGCCGAATGCGCCGCTGCGGCGCGGATAGAGCTCTGTCAACGGCCGTCCGACGAGCAACGCCACGAGATCGGATTGCGGCGCGGCCGGCGGCGCCGTCCCTGCGATCCTGCCATCGCGCAGAACCGTCACGCGGTCGGCGACGCGCGGAACCTCCTCGAGCCGATGCGAGATGTAGACGATGCCGACACCGCGCCTTGCGATGTCGCGCATCACATGAAACAGCCGCTGCACCTCTGCGGCGGTCAATGCGGCCGTCGGCTCGTCCATCACGAGAATTCGCGACGCGTAGGTCAGGGCCTTGGCGATCGCGACGATCTGTCGCCGACCGACCGACAATTCACCAACCGGCTGATCGACGTCCACATCGAAGCCGATCTCGCCAAGCCTTTCCCGCGCCGCGCGGCGCATCGCGCCGCCATCGAGCACGCCTGCTCGCGTCAATTCCCGGCCGAGGAACAGGTTGGCAGTCACATCGAGGCTCGGGACGAGATCGAGCTCCTGAAAGATCGTCGCGACGCCCGCGGCCTGCGCGGCGCGCGGATCGGTGAAGCGGACGGCCGCCCCGTCGATGCGGATCTCGCCCTGATCCGGCGCGATGACGCCGGAGAGAACATTCATCAGGGTCGACTTGCCCGCGCCGTTCTCGCCAAGCAGCGCGTGGATTTCCCCGCTCTCGAGATCGAAATCGACGCCGCGCAGCGCCTGCGCACCGCCAAAGCTCTTGACGATGCCACGCATGGCGAGCAGCGGGGTCTGAGCGCCCGTATTCATTTCGGCCTCCCGCAGGATTCGCGCTCGATGATCGCCGCATCGAGTTGAATGGTGCGCCGCGCCCCTTGCGGAGCGGCAATCCGCTCCATGAGCAGGAAGGCGGCGCGCCGGCCGATCTCCGCGCAGGGCTGCGCGACCAGCGTCAGGCGCGGCTCGAAGCAGTCGGCCCATTCGAAATCGTCGAAGCCGACGACCGAGATGTCTTTCGGCACCCGCAATCCGCGCCTGTGGATCGCTTTCATGATGCCGATCGTCGCGAGATTGTTACCGCCGACCAGTGCGGTCGGCGGCTGATCGAGATCAAGAAGCCGCTCCGCGGCCTGCATCGCGCTGTTCGTTGTCGCACTGCCGGTGACGAGAAGGCGTTCGTCGATCACGCCGCCGGCGCCGGCCAGACTCTCGCGATAGCCGGCAATACGCTCGAGCGTGGTCGCGAATCCGGGATTGCCGCCGACATAGCCGATACGGCGATGACCGTGCGCGGCGACCCGCTCGACGAGATTGCGCATCGCCTCGCGGTTGTTGATGCCGACCTGGTCGAAGGCGGGATCGGGCATGCGATCGACAAGCACGCAGGGCAGCCCGACGTCGCGCAGATAGGCGAGCGCGCGACGGCCGGGATCGGGGCTGGGCGCGAGAATGATGCCGTCGACGCGCCGCTGATGCAGCGCCATGACGACGTCGAGCTCGCGGCCCGGGTCATCCTCGGTGTCGGACAGAAACACCATCATGCCGAGGCGCGCGCACTCGGTTTCGATCGCACAGATGATGTCGCTGAAATAGGGATTGGAAATCGAGGAGATGGCGATGCCGACCGAACGGGTCGAAGCGGCCTTCAGGCTCCGCGCCATGATGTTGGGACGGTAGCTCAAGGAGGTGATCGCCGCTTCCACGGCGCGCGCCGTGTCCGGCGAAACCCGCCGCGTGCCGTTCACGACATGCGAAACGGTCGAAACCGAAACGCCCGCTTTGCGGGCCACATCGGCGATGGTCGCCACATCCCCTCCCATGCCTGGATCTTGTTGGGTGATCCAGTTTCTGCAGGACTATGGCATACGAAAACGTTTGCGCAATCGTTTTTCTAAGTTTTTTGAAATCTTCCGCTCTAACTTGACGTTGGGAGACGAGGCGGGTGCCGACGGAAGCGAATGCTTCACCTTCCGGGGATCGGCCCGTGATGTCTGCTAGGCCACCGATTGCGATCAGGACCTTTTCCTACCCCGGCCGCCGAGCGCCAATGCTCCAAGGTTACGATCAGCCTGCCGCTGCCAACCTGCTATCGGCATCCAGGTTTGCGCAAAGCAGACGCTTGCGGATGGCCTCTTCAACGAGTGCGAGCGCTTTCTTGGCTTCTCTTGCGTCGGCTTCAGCCGCTTGGGCGCGTAGCTCTGCGGCCGTCAGCTTGTCTTCTTGAGCTTCTATACGCGACTTGGCTTGTTCTAGTGCTCTGCACGCATCCTGCAGCTTGTGTTCGGCGGTGATCACGAGTTCACGTTGCGCCCGCTCGGCGGCCTCAGCTCGCATTTCGGCGAGCCGCAGCTTTTCCATGGCGCCCCTGCAGAGTTCCTGCGCGCGGGCTTCGGCCTCGCGGGCATGCTCTTCCATATCGCGAAATACATCAGCAGCTTGATACACCAGATCAAGAGCCGTTGCGCCTCTGTCTCGTGCCGACGGTCGAGAGAAGGACAAGACGCTCTCGTCTCTTCCAACTGACGCCGTGGAATTGCGCTGCGTCATGCAGTTCAAGCCCCGTCGCGGATACTGCGGCGTAGCGTGAGAGGTTTTGGTAAATGAACGGTTAACGCGTGCCGAGCGGGACGCAGCCGCTGCGTACCAACAACGGCCGCGTGTTCGCCACAGTGAACGAGGCGACACACCGGGCTCATTGCGCCCAGCGTTATTGATTTTGCCTTTGCACGCGAAGGTAGCTACCCTGCGATGAGGCGTGTTGCAGGAGGCGGATATGGGACAACGCGAAGATATGCTCGAAGTCATCAGAAGCGCTTATGCTGCGCGCGGCAGCGGCGACGTAGACGGCCTCGTGGGAGCTTTTGATCCCGCGGGTGTGTTCACCCTGGTCGGCGACAATAGCGCGCTCGAACTGACCGGAAGTGCTCAGGGGCACCCGACCTTGCGAGAGGCCTTCGGCCAGTTCATCGCCAATTTCGAGTTCGTAGAGCGGCAAATCCTGAGCGAGTTGGTTGACGGGCAGCATGCCGCAGTACGGTCGCGCCTCGTCGTCCGATATCACCCCACCGGGAAAACCTTCAGCACCGAAGTCCTGGACTTGTTCAGATTTCAGGACGGCAAGATCGTTGAGCTAGTTGAGTTTGCGGACACTGCGCAGATCAAAGCCGTGATCTCCTAGGGTGGCGATCCACACCTACTCCCGTTAGTTCCGAAATACGAGCATTCGAAATACGAGCATTAGAGGGTGCCGCTTTGGATCGATTGCAACTGTTGAAGAGGATTTCGTTTGGTGCGCGGGTCGCAGAAGAAGAAACTGGCGAGCTTGGCACCTATTTCGTTGAAACGGATCAGTGGGAGCGAATCTTCAACGGCGAAATTGATATAGTCAAAGGAGACAAGGGCGCAGGAAAGAGCGCGATCTATTCCCTGCTAAGCGCCAAATCTGATGAGCTGTTCGACAAGCGGATTCTTGTGATCACGGCGGAAGAGCCAAGGGGAACGCCTGTCTTCAAGGAGCTCGTCACTGATCCACCCGCAGCAGAGGCTGAATTCATCGGGCTGTGGAAACTCTACTTGCTGTCCCTTGTGGCTAAAAAGTTTCAGGAATTTGGAATCAACAACGAGCCAGCAATACAGCTCATTGACCATCTCTCAGATCAGAGCCTCATTCCGCCAGCTTTTGATCTACGGAAGCTTTTAAAGGCAGTGCGTCAATACGCGCACCGTTATTTCTCTCCAACGGTTGAAGCAACCGTGAAGATCGAACCAACCGGAGCACATGTCTTCACTGGTAAAATTACCCCGGGCGAGCCTAGAGCCGATGAAACAAAGGCCGGTTACGTATCAGTCGACAGCTTGGCCAGCTTAGCGGAGCAAGCTCTGAAAGAAGCCGACTTTCAAATCTGGGTACTACTGGATCGCCTGGACGTGGCGTTTGCCGAAACTCACGATCTGGAGAAAAACGCGCTTCGAGCATTGTTCCGCGTTTACCGGGATTTCAGTGCTTACGATCATATCAAACTAAAGATATTTCTTCGAACTGACATCTGGAGCCGCATCGTCGAGTCAGGATTCCGAGAAGCCAGTCACATCACGCGAGATATTACGCTGACATGGTCGAAGAATGCTCTGCTAAATCTGATCATAAAGCGCGTGGTGAAGAATGCCGCATTGGTAGAGGCGGAAAACATTGATCGGGATGCCGTGCTCCGGAGCTTCCCGGCCCAGACAGAACTATTCCACAAATTGTTTCCTGAGCAGGTCGATCAGGGCGCGAAGAAGCCATCGACGCTTGACTGGATCATCAGTCGTTGTGCTGATGCTTCAGACAAGACAGCACCTCGAGAGGTAATACACTTGCTAAATTCCATTCGAGAGCAAGAGGTTGCTCGATTGGAGCTAGGCGAAGAACCGCCACCTGAACCGCAACTGTTCGACCGGTCCGTTTTTAAGCTGGCATTGCCGGCCGTATCGCAGGCCAAGTTGGTTTCGAACCTGTACGCTGAGTACCCCGAACTCAAACCGACGATACAGGAGCTAAGAGGCGAAAAGACTGAGCAAACCTTGGAAACACTTGCGAAGCTTTTCGGGCAATCGCTTGATGAAGCGGCCGAGAGCGCAGAGAGCCTCGTCTCAATTGGCTTCTTCCAGAAAAGGGGATCTCGTGACAATCCCACCTTTTGGGTTCCCTTCCTGTATCGAGACGAACTGCAAATGGTTCAAGGCTTGGCCGACGATTGAATGATCGTTGAGGTCACATAAAGATTGGCTTGCAAGGAGTTTCCCGAAGATCTGCAGACGCTGGCCGGAAACGAATCGATGGCCACTGCGGCAGACGCTCGCGGGTAAGAAACCAATCAGCGATGAATGCCTTCGGGCCTTCTGGCGGCGGATTGCCCCGAAGTCCCGAGATCATTGCGGGAACGATAGCGGGGATAAGGTTTCCGCATCACCTTGCGCGCCCCCGGAAAGCGCGAGTGTGGCGCCAGTTTTCCTGACGAGGCTAAAGCACCGGCCAGCGGGAGCTAGACGGTAGCAGCGGCACCTTCTCGTTTAGGCAAACTGCTTGATGGAGCTGGTACAGTTGGGTGGGCTCGAACCACCGACCTCCTGTTCCACAGACAGGCGCTCTAACCAACTGAGCTACAACTGCATTTTCGCGCGAGCCGCCCTTGAGGCTGCCTGAAAGGCTTGAAGCACCGAGGGGGGCTGAACGGGCCGGAAACTAGGTGCAACGGCCCTGTTTGGCAAGGCCGCTTGCTCGCTAAAATCCGGCCTGAATCACCTTATTCCAAAACAAAACCCGGGCCGCGGGGCCCGGGTCTCTTAACTAAGAGGAGGCCGATCGGATCAGGCGGCGGGCTTGTAGAACTTCGAGGCGCTGGCCTTGATGGGCTCGACGGTCTCGGAAGCGACGCGCTGGCCGAGCTCGGCGAGCTCCTTGGCCTGGGCCTGGAAGGTCTCGAGCTGCTTCTTGGTGTGGGTGTTCCACAGCTCCATCGCTTCCGACGGCGACTTCAGGCCAAGCAGCTCCTGGGCGAAGTCCAGATGCGCGCTGGTGTTGGCCTTGGTGAATTCCATCAGCTTGGCGGTGTATTCGCCAAAGCCCTTGTTGGCGGAGGCGAACACCGCCTCGATGGTGCCGTTCTGGCTCTCGGCAGCATCCTTGAACTTGGCGTAGTTTTCGCGGGCCTGCGACACGCCCTTTTCGGCGAACGCACGCATCTGCTCGGGGACCTCGAACGGAATGATCGAGGCGGAAAATGGATCAGTCGCACCTGTCATGGTTATCCCTCACAATGGTCGAAGAAATGAGTGAGCCGTCTGGCGCCCGCCTCCCAAGATGGCGGGTACGATAGAGGTGGAAACGCTAAAAACGAGATGGCTCGCCCAGCGCCTCCGTTTATCTACGGATATCATGTCAACATTGTGCGTCGCAATGCGACATGAGGTGCAACGCCGCAATTTAATCCCGGCCAGGAGGTAGTTCCTAGCCGGGGAACCCTGGGGTTGCGCGGTAAATTCTTCCGTCATTCCGGGGCTCGCGAAGCGAGAGCGCGGAATCCATCGGGCCGCAGTGCATCGTTGCCACGAAGGAAATGCGCTCCCTCTACCGCTTCGCTTGCGGGAGAGGTGCAGCGAGGCCGCGGCCAGAGCGGAGCGGAATCCATCGGGCCTCAGCCCACGTGGATAAATGCATTCCGGGCTCGATGCTTCGCATCGCCGCGGAATGACATCTCCCAAGCGGCCTCAGTGCTTCGGCTTGGTCGCGTCGATGGCAGCGCGGCTGACGGCCTGGCCCATTTCGCTGGCCTGCTCGGCCAGCGCCTTCATCTGCGCCTGCACATATTCGCTGTGCAGCCGCATGATCTCGGACAGGTCCTTGGCGTGGATCAGCGACTGGGCGTAGTCGAGCGAGGCCTGCACGTTCCTCTCGGCAAAGCCCAGCGCGCGGGCGTTGAGGTCCTTGGCGCCGGCGCGCATGGTTTCGCCGCGCTCCTCGATCGAGCCGGCCGCGGCCTGGGCGCCGCTGAGGAATTTCTCGAAGGCATCACGCGCCTGCTTGAAGCTCGTCTCCGCCATGGATCGCATCTCCTGGGGAATCTCGAAATGTTCACGGGCTGGTTCGCTCATGCTGCCACTCCTGTTGTTTTGGTCTCGGCCTTGTCCGCCCTTCTGGGCTGGCCGTTGTTTTGGAAGCTCCACCAGCTTAGCGGCGTATGGCCTGGCCGGTATGACACCGCGCGATGGCCGGCTTCCGTAGAACCCACAGCCCTTACCCACATCCAACGCGCTGGCGGGCTTGCGGGTTCAGCTAGATTAAGGTTATCGCGGCTTATGGTCGCTTTCCGGGGCCAGCGGCCGTGGACCTGCCCGCGGGCGCAGGCGATACTAACCCTTTCTTAAGGCTGCCATTCCTGCGACGGCCTTGCGATCAAGAGTTGCATGACCACCAGGACAAGCCGGTTGGATGAATAGCTCGGATTTCCAGTTGCGAGGCGTGGACGATCCGCGGCTGGCCGTGCATGCGACCTCCCCCCTGCCGGCTTGGCTGTGGTCGATCGACGGCGCGCGGGTGGTCTGGGCCAATCCGGTCGGCGCAAAGCTGTTCGGCGCGGCCAATGCCACCGAGCTCGCCAAAAAGACCTTCGGGCCGGCCGATCCGCACCGCCGCCAGGTCGCGCAGCTCGGCCGGCGCCTGGCGGCCGGCGGCGCGGTGCGGCTCGAGCGGCTGCGCGGTTTCGGCGCCTCGCTCGGCACGCTGATGACCTGCGCCTGCGCGCGGCTCGAATTTCCCGACGGCAGCAGCAGTGTGCTGGCCGCCGCGATGTCGTCGAGCGGCCGCGTCATGCCGCTGGTGGAACGGCTGCAGCGCCTCGTCGAAGGCGCTGACGTGCCGATGGCGGCCTTCGCACCGGACGGCCTGTTCATCGGCGCGAGCGAGACCGCGCGCACCCTGCTCGGCTTTCCCGATCTCAACGCGGCAGGTCTCGCGCAGGCGCGCTGCGATGCACTCGCGCAAGGGCGGGCCAGGACGCCGCTCGGCATCGGCCACCTGGTGCTGCAACGGGTTGGCTTCGGTGCCGATACCGGCCTCGTCGCGCTGTACGAGCGAGGCGCATTTGAGGCCGCCCAGATGCCGCGCGATGTCGCGCCGGAGACGAATTCCGAGCCGCCGGCCGCCGCGCCCGTTCAATCCGGGCTGCCGGCAACGCCCGCGTTGCCCGACTACGAGCAGCCGGCGCTGGCGAACGAGGCCCCGGCCGAGTTCGCGCTGTTCGACGCTTTCGCCGAGCCGCTCGAAGCGGAGGCAAGGGGCGAAGCGGCGCCAGAGCCGCCCGCAGCCGCAACTGCTGCGAGCGAACAAGCGGTTGATAACCCGGCCGAAGACATTGTCTCGCCCAAAGCCGAGCCGATCAGTGCGGCGATGGACCAGCCGCCTCCAGCTGCGGACGCGCCTGCCACGCCACGCAATCAGCCCATGCGCTTCGTGTGGCAGATGGATGCTGTGGGGCGCTTCGTGCTCGGGTCGGACGACTTCATCCGCCTGATGGGCGCGCGCACCGCCGCCGGCTTCGGCCGGCTGTGGTCGGAGATCTCAGAGGAGTTTGCGCTCGACCCCGAGGGGCGCGTCGCCAGGGCTCTCGCCACCCGCGACACCTGGGCCGGCATCACCGTGAACTGGCCGGTCGATGGCGGCGAGCGGCTACTGGTCGAGCTCGCCGGCCTGCCGATCTATGACCGGCTGCGCAACTTCGCGGGCTTCAAGGGCTTTGGCGTCTGCCGCGATCTCGACGGCCTCAACCGGCTCGATGCGCTGAGGCGCTTCGAGCTGTTCACCGATCCGCCTTCGCCGCTGCGCGTATCGGCCGACACCATCGAGCCGGCCACGGAGCCGGAGCCCGAACCGCCGGTCGTATCAGAGATACCAGAGCCCATTGCCGAACTGCCTGAACCGATCATCGACGCGAATTCACAACAAGCCGATTTGGATAAGCAAGTGGAAACGCCCCCCAACGTCGTGCCATTCCGCCCGCTCGGCGACAACAAATCGCCGATGCTGACACCGGTCGAAAACTCCGCCTTCAACGAGCTCGCCCGGCAATTGTCCGAGCGGCTCGAGCGCGAGAGGGACGCGGCCACCGCAATCGTCGAACCGCAAGAGACGACGCAAGCCACCGTCGAGGAGCCGCCTGCCCCGCCTGCGGAGGAGAGGCCGCGCGAACTGGCCGAGTGGCTGGTGACCGAGCCCGAGCCGCCGCCGCGCGGCGAGTCCTTGCGCGACCGCACGCTGCTCGATCTCGTGCCGACCGGCATCCTGATCTACCGGCTCGACCGCCTGCTCTACGCCAACCCCGCGTTCCTTGCGCGCGTCGGCCATCCCAACCTGGGTGCGCTGGAGGAAGCCGGCGGTCTGGATGCGCTCTACGTCGCGCCGGGCGTGTCATCCGAAAGCAGCACGTCGGAGGCCGGCACGCCGGTGACGATCAGCGCGACCGACGGGTCTGACGCGACCGAGGCCCATCTGCACACCATCGACTGGGACGGCGACACCGCGCATGCGCTGATCTGCGCGCTGCCGCCAGCCGCGCCCGTCGTTGCCCAAGCCGTCACTGCTGCGGAAGAGCCCGAGCCTGAGCCCGAGTACGAACCCGAGCCGGAGCTCGAACCCGGCCAAGCCAATGCGGAAGATCTCGCCGCGATTCTCGACACCACGGCCGAGGGCATCATCATGTTCGATGCCGAAGGCAATATCCATGCCTGCAACCGCAGCGCCGAGGCGCTGTTCGGCTATGACGGCGAGACGCTGCTGCAGCAGAACCTCACGACGCTGTTCGCGCCGGAAAGCCAGCGCCTCGTCATCGACTATCTCGAGAGCATCAGGAGCGGCAATATCGCGAGCCTGCTCGACCATGGCCGCGAGGTGCTGGGCCGCGAGTGCAAGGGCGGCGTCATTCCGCTCGCCATGATCATGGGCCGCACCCAGCCGGACGGCCCGAACTTCTTCGCCGTGTTCCGCGATCTCTCCCAGAGCAAGAAGGGCGAGAGCGAATTGAAGCAGGCGCAGCGCCTCGCCGACGGCACAGCGAACGCCAAGGCCGACATGCTGGCGCGCATCAGCCACGAGATCCGCACGCCGCTCAACGCCATCATCGGGTTTGCCGAGGTGATGATCTCCGAGCGTTTCGGCGCGCTCGGCAACGAGCGCTACGGCGACTATATGAAGGACATCCGCGCCTCCGGCGAGCGCGTGATCGCCATCATCGACGATCTCTCGGAGCTTTCGCGGATCGAGACCGGCAAGCTCGATCTCACCTTCGGCAATCTCAACCTCAACGATCTCGTCGAGGCCTGTGTCGTGGTGATGCAGCCGCAGGCCAACCGCGAGCGCATCATCATCCGCACCTCGCTCGCGCATGCGCTGCCGCAGGTTTCGGCCGATGCCCGCGCGCTGCGGCAGATCACCATGAACCTGGTCGGCAATTCGATCCGGCTCGCCAGCGCCGGCGGCCAGGTCATCGTCTCGACGGCACTCACCGACCGCGGCGAAGTCGCACTTCGCATCCGCGACACCGGCCATGGCCTTTCCGAGAAGGAAGTCGCCGCCGCGATGGAGCCGTTCCGAACCCCGCCTCCGCTGGATGCCTCGGAAAGCGCCGGCCTCAGCCTGTCCCTGATCAGGGCGCTGGTCGAAGCCAACCGCGCCCGGTTCAACATCAAGAGCGCGGCGAATACCGGCACGTTGATCGAGGTGGTGTTCGCTCCGTCGCTGGCGAGGGCTTAGCGCGCGGGCACCGCGGCGCGCGGAATCGCCAGCGCGCGGCGTTTGCTGCCGACGAGCAGCGGGCCGAAGGCGATCGCAAAGCCCGCGAACGCCGCGGCCCAGCCGAATGCTGCGACATGCAGCAGCACCTCGCTATGCGCAGGCTGGACCACCGCGCAGACCCGCGCCAGCGCCGCCACGACGATCGCGGCATAGATCGCTTGCGTCGCGACGGAGGCCGTCAGCGCCTGACCGGTATGGCCGAGGGTTGCACGCGTCATCACCGCAAGCGTCATGGTGCCGGCCGCCCCCGCCATCCAGGCGTGAATGCCCGCGCTTGGCGGCAGCGCGCCGAAGGCGGCCGCCGCGTGCAGCAGGAAGCCGAGCGGCACGAAGGCGTAGCCGATATGCAGGACCAGCAGCAGCCGCTCGCCCGTGGTGCGATCGCCGGCCCAACGCGCAAGACGCACGATGTGCAGCACGCCGGCCAGCGCCATTGCAACGCCCGTGAGCGCACTCAGCGGGCTCGCGATCCAGCACACGAGCGCCAGCGCGCTCAAGGCGATCACGCCGCCGTCGAAGCGGCCGAACGGCACCGGCAGGCGGCCCGGATTCATCTTGACCAGCCAGTTCCGCGTAAAGCTCGGGATGATGCGGCCGCCGATCAGCTGTAACAGCAGCACGACCACACTGATGCCGATGCGGATGCTGTAGTTCGCGGCGCCCGCGATATGCGCCTCCAGATGGAACGCGACGTTGCCGGCGAGCAGCAACGCCACCAGCAGCACCACCGGCAAGTTGCGCCAGTTTTTTCCAGCGGCGATCTCGCGCAGGGCGGCGGCGACGACCAGCGCGAGGAACGCAGCATCGACCGCGAGCGCAACGGCCCAGCCGAGCCCGGCCGAGCACGTCACCGCGATGCGGCCCGCAAGCCATACGATGACCAGGGCCGCGAGCGGCGTGCCCTGGATCGGCAGCCGCCCGGTCCAGTTCGGGATCGCCGTGAACAGGAATCCCGTGATCACGGCCGGCAGGAAGCCATAGAGCATCTCGTGCACATGCCAGTCGCGCGGCGAGAACGCGGAACTCAGCGACAGCTCGCCGTAGAACAGCGGCAGCCAGACCAGGATCGAAACTGCCGCCTGGATCGCGGCCAGCAGGAAGAACGGGCGAAAGCTGTGCGCCAGCAGCGGCCAGCCTTGGTGGTTGCGGGTACGGGCGCCAGCCATATCGGTAAACTCCGGCTCAATCGGGCTTTGCACACAAAAATACCGGCGCTGGACCGGCCAGTTTTGCGCTAACGCAAATTGCCGGCCGAATGGCGTGCAATCACAAAGTCCTGAACGCCCGCGCCATGGAGGCAGAATGGCCAAGGTCGACCCGTCACTGGTTGCGCATTTGCCGCTGTTTGCCGGCTTCACGAACGATGAGCTCGAGGAGATCCTGCGCGAGGCGCGCTCGTCACGTCATCCGAAGAACAGTGCGGTCTTCGCGCAAGGCGAGGACGCGCATTCCTTCTTCCTGTTGCTGCACGGCCATGTCCGCGCCGCCAAGACCACGCCGACCGGCGAGCAGATCGTGGTGCGCTATGTGGCGCCCGGCGAGACCTTCGGGCTCGCAATGGCGATCGGGCTCACGCAATATCCGGCAACCGCGACCGCGGTGGACGACAGCGTCGTGCTGGCCTGGCCGACCGGCGCCTGGCCGCGGCTGGTCGAGAGGTTCCCTCCGCTCGCGACCAACACGCTGCAGACCGTCGGCACGCGCTTGCAGGAGAGCCACACCCGCGTGCTGGAGATGTCGACCCAGCAGGTCGAGCAGCGCGTCGCGCATGCGCTGCTGCGGCTTGCCAAGCAATCCGGCAAGAAGCTCGACCACGGCATCGAGATCGATTTCCCGATCAGCCGCCAGGACATCGCGCAGATGACCGGCACCACGCTGCACACCGTGAGCCGCATCCTGAGCGGCTGGGAGAGCCAGGGCCTCGTCGAAAGCGGCCGCCAGCGCATCATCCTGCGCGAGCCGCACAAAATCGTCGTGCTGGCCGAGCAGAGCGCCAACGGCGGACGCTGACTACGCCGGCACGCTCTCGCAGAGCGCGGACAGGAACTTTGCGCGATCGATGCCATGCTCGCGGCAGGCGTCGTCGACGGTGTGGAAGCAGGCGATCGGACAGCCGACGCACGCCATCCGGAATTCCAGGAACACGCGGATCGTGTGCGGCGCCGAGCGCATGATGTCGTCGACGAGATCGTCAGATCGGAAGGGCATGGGCAACTCCGTTCCGATGGGACGATAGCGGCCCTCCCAGCAACCTCTTTGTTGAAGCGCAAGCTGGCGCCAGTTCCTCCGCCCGTCATTCCGGGCTCGCGCTGTCGCGCGCCCTGGAATGACAGTGGGAGGGAACCTACACCGCCCGGCTGTGCAGCTGCTTGGCGGCGTCCAGATGCGCGTCGAAGGCGGCGGCGACGCTGCGGACGAGGAAGCGGGAATCCCTGGCGACCGCGAGCTGGTTGCCGTCGAGCCTGACCACGCCGTCGGAGATCAGCGTCTTCAGCCGCGGCGTGGATTGCAGCATCGCGTCGGCCCTCGCGCCATGCCGGGCGCAGATCGCGCCGAGATCGGCGCCGTAGTCGCACATGATGCGCTCGATGATGTCGGCGCGCAGCCTGTCGTCGCCGGTCAGCGCGTAGCCCTTGACGGTTGCGAGACGGCCGGCCTCGATGGCCTTCGCATAGGCGACGATCGACACCTCGTTCTGGACATAGCCCTGTGGCAAATGGCCGATCGCGCTGGCGCCGAAGCCGAGCAGCACGTCGCTCACATCGGTCGTGTAGCCCTGGAAATTGCGGCGCAGGGTCTTGCTCTCGAAGGCCAGCGCCATGGCGTCGTCGGGCCGCGCGAAATGGTCGAGCCCGATCTGCACATAGCCGGCCTCCTTCAGCGCGCTGGCGATCGCGCAGGCCTGGTCGTGGCGTGCCGGGCCGTCGGGCAGGACCGCTTCGTCGATCTTGCGCTGGTGCTTCTTGAAGGTCGGCACATGGGCATAGCCGAACACCGAGAAGCGGTCGGGCTTAAGCTCGAGGCTGCGCCGCACGGTATCGAGACAGGAGGCGATGGTCTGAAGCGGCAGTCCGTAGATCAGGTCGAAATTGACGCCCTTGATGCCGGCGCGTCGCAAGTTCTGCGTGACGGCAGCGGTCTGCTCGAAGCTCTGCACGCGGTTGATCGCAAGCTGCACGCGCGGATCGAAGCTCTGTACGCCGAGGCTGGCGCGGTTGACGCCGGCAAGCGCCAGCGCGTCGGTCATCTCTTGCGTCAGCGTCCGCGGATCGATCTCGATCGCGATCTCGGCCGACGGCAGCACGAAGTACGCCTGCCGGATCGCCGCCATCAATTCGGTGAAGGCCTCCGGCGCCATGATCGTCGGCGTACCGCCGCCGAAATGGATGTGCGCGACCTTGATGCGGCGGCCGATGGTGTCGGCCACCAGGTCGACCTCGCGACGCAGCGTCCGCTGATAGGCGGCGATCAGATCGTCGCGGCGGGCGATCTGGGTATGACAGCCGCAGTACCAGCACATCTTGCGGCAGAACGGCACGTGCAGATAGAGCGAGGCGCTGACATTGGTCGGAAGCTCGGCGAGCCATTGGCCGTAGGTCTCGGCCTTGACCGCGGGCGAGAAATGCGGAGCGGTCGGGTAGCTCGTATAGCGCGGCAGACGTTCGTCGCCATAGCTAGCCGCCAGATCCGCTCTCATGTCCTGATCCATTCCTGATGTTGAGGTCTTAATGGGACGCGCCCCGCAAGTGCTTCTGCTACCCCGGATTTGGCCGTTCCACCTTGCGCTCGCTCAAAGTGCCGCGGAATTGGAACGTCGGAACTTTGCGCTCGCGCAAAGCGCGTACGGCGGTTTCGGCGCTAGCTGCGCGTCTCAAACCACGGGAAACATCCGTCATGAAACATTCCAAGCGCGCATTCGCCTGCGCGGCCGCGCTGTCGTGCCTTTGGTCGCAACCGGCGCTGGCCGGTGATGCGAGGCATGGCGATCTCGTCATCAGCAAAGCCTGGAGCCGCGCAACGCCCGGCGGCGCCAAGGTCGCCGGCGGCTATCTCACCATCGAGAACAAGGGAGCTGCGCCGGAGCGGCTGAAGGCGGCATCGACAACGCTCGCCGCCAAGACAGAAATGCACGAGATGGCGATCAACAACGGCGTCATGACCATGCGGCCGCTCAACTCCGGCCTTGCGATCGCGCCGGGACAATCCGTCCAGCTCGCGCCGGGCGGCGGACATCTGATGTTCGAGGGCCTCAAGGCGCCGCTGCACCACGGCGATCAGGTGCCGGTCACATTATCATTCGAGCACGCCGGCGAGGTGAAGGTGACGCTCGACGTGCAGGCCATCGGCGCGCAAGCGCCCGAGCAGTCAAACGCCGCGCAAGCGCCGGAGCAGACAAACAACGCGCAAGCGGCGGCGTCTGCAAATCGCACGGAAGCCATAACGGCTGCGCCCGCGCCAGCCGCCAGCGAAGCGGACGAAAGCTTCTTCACCCATCTGCATGCCGAGAAGGCGATGGCCAACGTCACGGTCTCGCCGGGTCGCGCCGGTCCGGTCGAGATCGCGATTCAGCTTGAAGATGCGAATGAGTTGCCGCTCGCAGCGAGCTCCGTCTCGGTCACACTCGGCAATATCGAGCATGGCGTTGCGCCTGTCACTGCGAATGCAGAACGCGTCGGTCACGATCAATGGCGCGTAACGATGTCGGCGCCACTGTCCGGACGCTGGTCGCTCGGCCTCGACATCCACATCACGCCGTCGGATGCGGTTAACGTCGTCTCACCGATCCTGCTTCGGTAAACGACCTAAGTACTGCTCCGGAGGCAAATCAGGCGAAAGGTTGTTGCAGCGCAAACTCTCTTGCACCAGGAAGCGCAGAGTGGGTCCCGTCATCAAAACCTTTTCAGATGAAGGATGCTTCCGATGCTAACCCGCAGAGCCGCATTGATCAGCGCCGCCGCGACCGCCCTGATGCTGGCGACCCCCGCTCTTGCCGCCGACGATCTCAAATTGCCGCGGCAGAGGGTCGAGCTGGTCGCACCGCCCTTCGTGCATGCGCACGAGCAGGCCACCAAGCAGGCGCCCAAGATCATGGAGTTCA
>NZ_JBBIAM010000289.1:0-2213 GCF_054185185.1 Bradyrhizobium sp. UFLA05-153 | reverse complement strand
CGCCACAGCTCGGACTTCCACACGCATGCCTTGGAGAGATCCGGCGCCTTCTTGCGACGCGTTTCTACGACGCCACAGCGGATATTCGTGCCTCCGATGTCGACGGCAAGGATGGAATCATGAGCTTCGAAGATCCAGGATGGAGCGAGATGCAGCGCGCCAATCAGGCCTGCGTCGTCCGGGTTCTGATGGATCGGCGGCATCTCGATCTTGAAGTTCTCGGCCTTCAGGATGATTTCGGCGCGCGCGATGGCGAGTTCGCCGAGCCGGCTATTGCTAAAGCCGCCGCCCACCACGATGCGCTCAGTCTTCTCCCAGGCCTTGGTCTTGAGGAAGCGGCGCGTCACGTGGGCGAGCTCTTGTGCGAAGTCCTCGATCGCGCTCTGCACGACCGCCCAAGCGTCGGTATCGTCGCCGACCAGGATGGCGTCGAGTTCCTTCTTGCTGATGTTTTCGGAAAGCTCCTTGCCGAGCGGGTCTTCGCCAGTGTTACGCAGCGGCTTCCGCCACTTTTCGAGAGTATCCCGGAAAGCGCCCTTGCTGGCACGATCGCCAAGAAAACCCTCCTCATCCTTCAGCTCAATGTTGAAGCTGTCGACCTCCACTGACGGGAGGCGGGAGGCGCCGTGAGCGGCGATGCCGGTGGTCGTGATCGTTTCGTCAGCCATCTTGAGCCCTAGACAAGCCGCAAGTAAACGTGCGGTTTGTATCAACGACGCTTAGGGTTATCCCGTTCCCCGCCTGGCTAGACCGGTCTCGCCGGTGCACGCTTGGGAGACAGTCGAGAAGCAGGTGCGCAAACCTCCTGACGCTCGCGGTCTCGAACAACGCCTCCTGGATGCCCGCGGCACATCGCCCGTCCACCGCGCCCATACGAGCAGGCTGACGAAATGTTCTTGCCGTTGATTTCGATCCTCCGAATGCGCTGCAGGGACAGGAACGGCAGCCGGTCAGCCGCGTTCCATTGCCATCGTTGGGAGAGGAGATTCGAATATGGGAATGTTCACGAAGGACATAAAATCGATGGAAGACCTGCTGATGCACGGTCTGCAAGACATGTACTACGCGGAGCAGCAGATCATCAAATCAGTACCCAAGATGATCGAAAAGGCAACCAACCGAGACCTCGTCGCGGGGCTGAAAGGCCATCTCGAAGAAACCAAAAAGCAGGTCGAGCGGCTTCAGAACGTGTTCGAGAAGCTCGGCAAGGAGCCCAGCGGCACGCAGTGTCCAGCGATTGACGGTATCATCAAGGAGGCCGACGAGATCGCAGGCGAGATCGAGGACAAGGCCGTACTCGATGCTGCCCTCGTCGCGGCCGCGCAGGCCGTCGAGCACTATGAAATCTGCCGCTATGGCACGCTGATCGCCTGGGCCGAACAGCTCGGGCACGATGACATCGTGCGCTTTCTCACCACGAACCTCAACGAGGAGAAGGCAGCGAATACCAAACTCAATACGGTTGCGCTGCGCAAGGGTGTGAACAGGAAGGCGTCGAGCGCGGCTTGATGGCAGCGTGGATCGACCTTAGCGGCTTCGCACAATCGAGGAGCCGCTGCCTTTTTGTTCGGCCCGCCCTCTCCGCACTGATCGCGTCCTGCGGCGCACATACCAGGCGACCACCGAGATGACCAGCCAAGCAAGCGATGCACCTATGAAGGCGGCTGCGATGCTGGTCTCCGCCGCTAACGAAAAGACCATCGCAAAGGCCAGCAAGCCGAGCGCGCCGAGCGCGGCGCCGACGGAGTCGGCCGCGGCCGCCATTTGCCCGCGGCGCTCGCCGACGAGACCCGCCTCACGCTTGCGGCGAATTTCATGCTTTTCGATCAGCGTGGCGCTGGCGCAGAAGATCGCCGGAAGGGCGAGGAAAAGCCCGCCGATATAGGCTCCATAACGGCTGCTGACGAGGCCAGCGAAGACGGTCGCGGCGCCGCCGAGCGCGAAGCGGATCAGGTATTCGTACCAGCGGCCTTCCTTGAGAGATGACGGCGAAAAGCGGATGGGCGTCATGCCTGCCCCCCGGCAAGGGTCAGCACGCCGAAGGCTACGATCAGCCAGACGACTAGGGATAGCAAAGTGGCCGGCAACGCTCGCAGTCGGGCGCGAACGAGGATTTGACAAACGACGACACTGTAGACGGCGAGCGCGATCGCCCCCGCGAGCATCGCCTGCGTTTGCAGGGTCGCATAGTGCGCCCCGTGCTGGTGCACCGC
>NZ_JBBIAM010000288.1:0-2262 GCF_054185185.1 Bradyrhizobium sp. UFLA05-153 | reverse complement strand
AGCCGTTCGATGGCAACCAGTGGCCGCGGATCCGGCGTTGTCGGCTACAATGTCCAAGTCGCCGTCGATACCGACCATCACCTGATCATCGCGCATGAGGTGACGAACAGCGGCTCAGATCGGGCACAACTTGCCAATATGGCCAGGCAGGCGAAGGCTGTTCTGAAGACTGAGACGCTCGAGGCCGTTGCCGATCGCGGCTACTTCAGCAGCCCGGAGATCCTCGCCTGCCACGAGGCCGGCATCACAGTAACTCTGCCCAAGCCGATGACTTCGGGCGCCAAGTCGGACGGACGCTTCGGTAAGCAGGACTTTGTCTATTTGCCGGCGGAAGACGCCTATCGTTGTCCGGCCGGGGAGCGATTGCCGTATCGCTATACAAACGAAGAAGCCGACAAGATGCTGCGGCGCTACTGGACCAACGCCTGTAAGAACTGTTCGATCAAACCCCAGTGCACGCCCGGATCAGAGCGACGGATCACGCGATGGGAGCACGAGGATCTGCTCGACGCCGTGCAGCAGCGGCTCGATGCGAACCCGCTCGCTATGCGCCTTCGTCGCGAGACTGTCGAGCATCCGTTCGGCACGATGAAGGCACGAATGGGAGCGACGCACTTCCTGACCAAAACCCTTCCAAAGGTAGCCGCCGAGATGGCGCTCTCGGTTCTGGCCTACAATCTGACCCGAGCAATGAATATCCTCGGGATCAGGCCGCTGATCGCCGCGATCGCGGCCTGAGGCCGGCCCAGTTTTGACGGCCCTGTAAGGCCGTTTTTACACGGCCAAGACCCAGAGCAGACCTCAGTGAACTGACGCCATCACCACGAACGATTGCTGCGGGAACGTCAGCTTGCCGCCCGCCAGCATCGGACGATCAAGGCGGGACGCCGCGTCATCGGCAATCGACATGATGAGGCGCTCACGCTCGGACGCACCTACGTCCTTCAGCAGGAGCGCCGCCATCGGCGTCGCGGTGAGCTGAGAACGGACATAATCTATCACGGAGGGAAACGTGATCTGCTTTGTGACGGTGGCTACATCAACAACGTCGAACCCCGCCTGCTTCGCCCAAGCGCCGACCTCGTGCGCATCGTTCGAGAGGTGCTCCGAACGTTTGGTTCGCGAAGCCTCTTCCCCAAGATATTTCTCGAGCGCCTGCACGAAAGCGTGCGCTGCTGGCGTCCTCTCGATTGCGCTGTAGACGCTCAACCCAGCGCGGCCTCGCGGCTTCAGCACCCGCACCATTTCCCTTAGCGCCAGCGCGCGATCCGGGAAGAATTGTAGCCCGAGTTGGCAGAGCACTACGTCAAAGCTATTGCTATCGAACGGCAGGTCCAGCGCGCTACCTTCAATCCATTCAATGCTGGCGGACTTTCGCCGCGCAATCGCGATCATGGCTGTATTGAGGTCAATGCCAACCAATCTTCCGGCATGCCCACGCTGCTCTGCCAGCCTCGCCACGACGCCTGTCCCACAGGCGATGTCGAGTACGCTTTCACCTCGTCCCAGAGCGATACGATCAAGGAGATCATTAGCCCATACGGAAGTGATGGCTGGCACTAGGTAGCGCTCGTAAAGTTCCGGCGCGCTGGCGTCCATCTGCCAATGTTCATGTGCCGACATGCGTTCCTCCCATAGTGCCGTGGGATTGGAAATTATCGAGCAATTCCTGTGGAATGCCGTCGCGTCCGTTGACGTTGACCGACTTGGCGATCAATCGCAAGCGTGAACGGAACGGCCGCTTTTGGCCCTGAGCTGAACAACTGCGAGCCGTCACGATGTCCGCTGTCTGCGGGAGACCGGACGTCGTACGATGCTGCGCTGACCGCTGCCTTTGGCTCAAACCGGCTATTGACTCAGGGCAGGGCCGTCGTGCCCGTTCAAACGTGTGGCCCAGGAAACTGGTGTAGAACAATGCTGACGCAAATCTACGAGGTGGCGACACCTGCTGAAGCCGAAGCGATCTCGGCAATCGGTGTGGATCATGTCGGCGTTCTTGTCGGCGATGGGTCTTTCCCTCGCGAGCTTCGGGTTCACGAGGCTGCAGCTGTCATGAAGGCGATCCAGGCGCCGTCCGTGCTTTCAGCGCTGTTCCTCTCGGCGGATGTCGCTCTCATCGAACGGATGGCCAGGGAGCTTGACCCGCCCATCGTGCATCTTGGCGCTTCAAACGAATTGCTTACGCCAGATCATGTCGTGGCGCTGCGAAAGTCTCTGCCAAAAATCAAGTTCATGCGTAGCGTACCTGTGACGGGACCCGTG
>NZ_JBBIAM010000287.1:0-2298 GCF_054185185.1 Bradyrhizobium sp. UFLA05-153 | reverse complement strand
TGTCTGGGACATGGCATGCTCCTTTGTCTTCGGTGCTCTTGCCAGTTTGGCTCGCTGGCAGGGCTGGAGCACGGCCGAACCATCCCATTCTCGGACATCAGAGCCATTGGTCTTGACCGGATTGTTGGTGCGACATCCTGGCCATATGAAGGTCTTTTGGATGGGCGTGGGTTTCTGTAGTCTTCTTTTGAGCTGCTTTTCGAGACGGGACGTGCCGACGTCTCCGTTCGAGGCGAATAGCAGCTGGGAATGCCGTCGGCAGGCATCGCACTCTCAATAAAACCGACAGTCCTTTTGTGCCGGTCTCACCGAGCACTGCCCGTGCGCGCGGGCACGCGAGTTCATTTGACTGCAACGAGGGAGTGCTGCTCATGGTTAGAAAAACTCATCCCGAACCAGGCGATCCGGCGGCAGGCAATGGAATTCTGAGCCGCCGCATCTTTCTTGAAGGCGCGCTCGTTGTCGGTGCGACCGGCGCCGGCCTGTCGCACGGGTCGGCAGAACCGCTTACGGTGCAGCCATGGATGAAGGTGCCGGGTCCGGGGTTTGCGGGCTACGGCCAGCCCTCGCCGTTCGAGAGCAAGGTCGTCAAAGTCTTTCCGCCGCCGCCTAACCCTGCCGGTGTCGGCGCGTCACGCACGCCGCTGCACATGCTCGAAGGAATGATCACGCCATCCGGGTTGCATTTCGAGCGTAGCCATTCCGGCATCCCAGAAATCGATCCCGATCAACACCGGCTGGTGATCCATGGACTTGTGAAGCGCCCGCTTGTGTTTACGGTCGAAGCGCTGTCGCGCTATCCGATGCAATCGCGCATCGCCTTCATCGAGTGTGGTGGCAACAGCCAGGCGCTCAACGCGCCTCAGGCCCAGCCACTCAATGTGGCGGCTATTCACGGCCTGCTGGGTTGCTCGGAATGGACCGGCGTGCGGCTCTCCACGTTGCTCGACGAAGCCGGCATCGAACCTGAGGCGCGCTGGGTGATCGCTGAGGGCGCTGATGCTGCCGCCATGAGCCGCAGCATCCCCCTCACCAAGGCAATGGATGATGCGCTGCTCTGTCTCTATCAGAACGGCGAGCGAGTGCGGCCTTCGAACGGCTATCCCGTGCGGCTGCTGCTGCCTGGTTTCGAGGGCAACATGAACGTGAAGTGGCTACGACGGCTCAAGCTGACTGCCGGCCCCGCCATGACCAAGGACGAAACATCGAAATACACGATCCTACTCAAGGACGAAATGGCTTGGCAGTTCGTATTCCCAATCGAAGTGAAATCCGTCATCACACGTCCGTCGCCAGGACTCGCGCTGAGGGGACCGGGATTCTACGAGATTTCCGGGCTAGCCTGGTCGGGCAACGGCAGCATCCGGCAGGTCGACGTGTCGGCTGACGGCGGACGAAGCTGGGCCCCGGCGGCGTTGCAGGGCCCGATCCTGCCAAAGGCGCCAGTGCGCTTCCGCGCAGCTTGGCAATGGAATGGCGGTCCAGCCGTGCTGCAGAGCCGCGCCACTGACGACACCGGCATGGTGCAGCCAACGCGTGCGCAGTTCGCCGACGAGCGCGGCCTGCGTGGGGTCTACCACTACAACGCCATCGCAAGCTGGCGCATCGACGAGATGGGGGAGGCCAGCAATGTCTACGCTTAAACCCATTGCAGTCTGCGCATTTATGCTGACCATCGCACCCGCGGCCCTGGCCCAAGTCCCCCAGTTCGGGCAACCGATCGCGCCCGCCGATATCGCAGCGTGGGATATCAGCATCGGACCGGATGGCGCAGGTCTGCCGCCTGGTCGTGGCACCGCAATCGAGGGGGAAGCCATCTATGTGGCGAAATGTCAGGCCTGTCACGGCGAGAAGGGAATCAAGCCCAGTCTTGCGCTCGCTGGAGCGCTCGTCGGCGGCATGGGCACACTGGCGCCTGACAAGACACCGATAAAGACTGTGGGAAGTTATTGGCCCTACGCAACGACGCTGTTCGACTACACCCGCCGCGCAATGCCATTCCAGGAGTCGAAATCGCTCACCGCGGACGAGCTCTACGCGGTATCGGCCTATATCCTCAATCTCAACGGGATCGTCGGATCGAACGATGTGATCGATGCGCAGTCGCTGCCCAAGGTGAGAATGCCGAACCAGGACGGGTTCATCCCGTTCCCGCGCAATCCGCAGTAGCTTCGGGGCCGAACCTTGGTCCGTTTCTGGCCCCTCGCGTCATTTGCTGCTTCTGACCTGCCACTGAATTTTCATCCAGCAGCGGTTAGAGTCTCGGGGTTTTGTACGCCAAGTGGCGCGGGTGGAGCA
>NZ_JBBIAM010000286.1:0-2318 GCF_054185185.1 Bradyrhizobium sp. UFLA05-153 | reverse complement strand
AAGTACCGTCAGACCGATAGCCCGCCAGTGGCCGCCGCCAAGTCGTCGTTCAGCACCTCGACCGCTTACCGGATCGAGAAGGATCGCCGCCTTCCATCGCAGAAGAAGCGTACCCGCGGCCGTCGCCGGCCGGATCCCTTAGCCAGTGTGTTTGAGACAGAGATCGTGCCGATGCTGAAGGCCGCTCCCGGGTTACGGCCCGTGGCGATCTTCGAGGAGATGTTACGGCGCCATCCTGAGCTCGGCGCCGGCATCCGTCGCACGCTGGAGCGCCGGATCCGCGCCTGGCGGGCGATCAACGGCGAGGAGCAGGAGGTTATCTTCCGCCAGATCCACGAACCCGGTCAGCTCGGCCTGTCCGACTTTACGGATGTGGGCGAGTTGGGTGTCACGATTGCGGGCGCACCGCTCGACCATCGCCTCTATCACTTCCGGTTGGCCTATTGCGGGTTTGAGCACGCCCATGTCGTGCTTGGCGGCGAGAGCTTCGTCGCCCTGGCCGAAGGCCTGCAGAATGCCTTGTGGTCTCTCGGCGGCACGCCGCGCGAGCATCGGACCGACAGCCTGTCGGCCGCCTTCTGTAATCTCGACCGCAACGCCAGGGACGATCTGACGTCGCGATACGAGGAGCTCTGCGCCCATTACGGCATGCGGCCTTCCCGCAACAACCGCGGCGTCGCCCACGAGAACGGGTCGATCGAGAGCTCGCATGGCCATCTCAAGCGGGCGATCGCCGATGCGTTGTTGCTGCGTGGTACCGCCGACTTCGATGATCTCGCCGCCTATCGCGGCTTCATCGACGAGATCGTCAGCCGCCGCAATGTTCGTAACGCTAGGCGGATCGACAGCGAGCGTGCCGCACTTCAGGCTCTGCCGGACCGCCGTACATCGGACTACGAAGAGGTGATCGTTCACGTGACGTCGTCCGGTGGCTTCACCTTGCGCAAGGTGTTCTACACGGTGCCGTCGCGTTTGATCGGCCATCGGCTGCGGGTGCGCCTGTACGACGATCACCTCGACGTGTTCGTCGGCGGCACGCATCTGCTCACCCTGCCGCGTGGGCGGCCGCATCCCAATGGCAAGCACGACCAGGTCGTCGATTATCGGCACGTGATCCATTCCTTGCGGCGCAAGCCGATGGCGCTTCTCAATCTGGTCTATCGTGATCGGCTGTTCCCGCGCGAAGCTTACCGCCGAGCCTTCGACTCCTTGCGCAAACGCTTGCCCGACAAGAAGGCCTGCCGGATCATGGTCGATCTGCTCGCTCTCGCCCATGAGCGCGGCTGCGAGGCCGAACTCGCCGACCAGCTCGCCGCTGACCTTGACGCCGGCCGACTGCCCGACCTCAACCGGCTGCGCGTTCACTTCGCCCCCGATCTTGCCCACGTGCCGAACGTCGTGGTGCATCTGGCGCCACTCGCCAGCTATGAATGCCTCATCGGTGCCGCCGAGATCGGAGGTGCCGCATGAGCACGGCCAACACCGTTGACGCAGCGCGTCTCAATCTGTTGCTGAACGAGCTGCGGCTGCCCGCCATCAAGGTGCTGTGGCCACAGTTCGCCGAGCAGTCCGACAAGGAAGGTTGGCCGGCGGCTCGCTTCCTCGTCACCATTGCCGAGCACGAGATCGCCGAACGCGGTCGTCGTCGCATCGAGCGCCATCTCGTCGAGGCGCGGCTGCCCGCCGGAAAGACCCTCCACAGCTTCGACTTCGAGGCCGTGCCGATGGTCTCCAAGGCGCAGGTGAGCGCGCTCGCCGCAGGCGACGGCTGGTTGGGCAAGGGCGCCAATCTGCTCCTGTTCGGCCCGCCCGGCGGCGGCAAGAGTCACTTGGCAGCAGCGATCGGCCTGGCCCTCATTGAGAACGGATGGCGCGTCCTCTTCACTCGCACCACAGACCTCGTCCAGAAGCTCCAGGTGGCTCGCCGCGAGCTCAACCTCGAGGCCGCCATTAATCGCCTCGATCGCTTCGACCTCGTCATCCTCGATGATCTTGCCTACGTCTCCAAGGACCAGGCCGAGACTAGCGTGCTGTTCGAGCTCATCAGTGCTCGCTACGAGCGGCGTTCGATGCTGATTACCGCTAATCAGCCCTTCGGCGAATGGAACAGGGTCTTCCCGGACCCCGCCATGACCCTCGCCGCCATCGATCGCCTCGTTCACCACGCCACCATCGTCGAGATGAACGTCGAGAGCTATCGTAGGCGGACGGCCCTCGAACGAAAACGCGGTCCCGGACGCCCGCCATCGCACGCGACACCCAAAGCCGTCGCTGATTGACGCTCCGCGACAATCAAGGGCCAACAAAGCTCTTGCGCG
>NZ_JBBIAM010000285.1:0-2349 GCF_054185185.1 Bradyrhizobium sp. UFLA05-153 | reverse complement strand
CTTGCTCGCTTCATCTGTCCGTCCTTCTTCTGGCCGGACTCTAACTCCTTCTGGAGGAAATACTCAGTGGCAGGTCAATGGCCCGCAGAAGACGCCGGAGACGCCACAGGACACCGTGACCGACTAGGGCGTGTGCTCATCAAGCGTCTGGCCGACCGATGTCCGCTCAACCTCCAACAGCGGCCGAAAAGCGGACATCGGACGAAGTCGCAGAAGGGCCAAAACCGGGAAGTCATCGTGACTTCATTCGATGACCTTGTCAGCCCGAACCATAATACTGTCCGGAAAAGTTAGGCCAAGCGAGGCGGCAGTTTTGAGGTTTACCGCCAGCTCGAAAATGACCGGCTGCTCGACGGGGAGTTCAGCCGGGTCCGCTCCCTTGAAAACCCTATCGCAGTATTGCGCCACCTTAACATAGATCGCCTCTAGCTTGGGGTGGTAGCTGGCTAGTCCGCCCAAGGGTACGTAAGGGCCTGACTGGTAGATTGCTGGTATCCTTGATCTTGCGGCCAACGTTACAATCGTCGGCCGTGTCACATCTGCAAGTACAAATAGGGCATCACAGTTCTCCTGCTTGATCGTTTCAAAAGCCTGGTCAAGATCACCAGGAGTAGGTGCGACGACGCGAACGGCCGCAAGTCCCAAACTTTTGATGGATGTTTCGGCCAATTCACATTGCTGCGGATGAGTTGGATTGTTGGACATGAGCACAGCAATACGTCGCGCGGACGGCAGGAGAGTGTGGAGAAGTTCAACGCCCTTTCCGATGGCGTCGCCAACCATATTAGCCGTGCCCGTAATGTCTCCTCCGGGCCGAGCAAGGCTCTTTACGAAGCCAGAACCGATTGGATCGGTTGCCGGAGCCATGATGATGGGGATCGTTGATGTTGCCTTCTGGGCGGCCGCTATGGCAGGAGTTGTGATCGCAACAATAACATCGGGATGGAGAGCAATCAGCTCGGTTAAGAACGAAGGCAGTCGTTCAAGCTTCCCGTCGGCGCTTCGCTGATCGATTATGAGGTTCTTGCCTTCGATATAACCGAGCTCTCGCAGTCCCCCACGAAAGGCATCGTACATGGCACGGTCCGGGGGATTATCCAACTTTCCCGGATATATGTGTGCAATGCGCCAAACCTTGCTAGATGATTGTTCTGCCATCGCGATCAACGGCCACGCAATTGTGGTGTAGCCCACGCCTCTGATGAAATTGCGCCGCCGCATTTGAACTGCCTCCACGCCCAATAATTTGAAATCCAGTATGCCGTAAGCGAAACGTCCATCTTGAATAAGCGCGTGGAATTTGTACAACAGTTGCTTCGTCCGCTTAAGCCGGCAATAGTTCATCAACGATTGAGGAGCATGCTGACGAGGTCGCGGGGGATTCCGTGCCCAAGCCCCTTCCTTACCGCGACCGGACATGAAATCCCGTCGGCGCCAATGCCGGCGGGTTTTTCCTTTTACAACTCCAGCTCCATCGCTGGATGACTGCGGTTCTTCGTGGTGCGGCGAAATAGACCGGGACGCCGTGGTAGCCCATGTCGCGCATGTCGCGGAAGGTGGTCTTGACCGCCCGGTCACCGGGGCCGGTCACCGGGCGGTGTGCTGCTTCGGCGCCGCGAATCTTTTCCACACCGCCGAAATTTTCCACACAAAGTGCCGTGCCGCGACATGCCCCGTCACGATTACGCCGTGATCGGACCAAATACGATTCAGGGTACTTAACCCATTTCGGCAAAGGGCGGGGACGGCCCGTAAGTCATCATGTCGACCTTACAAGCGATGTGTTTTGGGGCGATGCTGGCATGGACGCCGGGGCTCCTTTGGTTCGCCTACTTGCTTTGGCGCGAACCGCAAGAACTGGACGAACCTCACGACCAGCTGTCGATCGCAGTTGACGCACAACAGGACCAGCCAAGGACGACCTAAACGCCGGTTCATCCCGAGTGATGGGCGCACGGGACGCACCCAAGACAGCAATTGCTTTCGACATTGCGTACTCCTACGACCCGACAAGAATAGCTCAGCAAATCACTTTCTGCTTCGAGCATTGAACGTGGCTCCACAATTAGTTGTGCCGGCCGTCGAGTTCTCTTCACCTCGCTTCTGATCTTCAGGTGAGTTCCGGTATGGGTCTTGGCTGTGCGAAAACGCCGAGGCGCTTGGTGGTGATAGAAGAAGTTATGCGTCCAAGACTGTCCTAGCACTCAAACTCGAAAGCGCACTCAACTTAAGAAGCGAATTGAAGAATGTAGTTCTCGCCGTGCTTTGATCCTTCGCGTTTTCACACAGGTGCGCCGGGAGACCGGCAAGGAGTAGGTGGTGCAAGTCCACTACGATGAAGGAATAGCG
>NZ_JBBIAM010000284.1:0-2504 GCF_054185185.1 Bradyrhizobium sp. UFLA05-153 | reverse complement strand
GTAAGCGTCGTTCTCAGGCCACGGCTTTGAGGGCTTGAGCGCGGTAGGCCCAGGGCAGTAGCTGGTCGATGTCGCGGTTTGGATGCCCGTTGACGATCCTGGTCAGGACATCGGTGAGATAGGCGAGCGGATCGACGTCGTTGATCTTGCAGGTCTCGACCAGGGACGCGACGACAGCCCAGTGCTCGGCACCACCGTCGGATCCAGCAAATAGTGCGTTTTTGCGACTGAGCTTGATGCCACGGATTGATCGTTCGACGGTATTGTTGTCGAGTTCGATGCGGCCGTCATCGATGAAGCGAGTTAAGCCTTGCCAGCGCGAGAGGGCGTAGCGGATGGCGTCGGCGAGCTTGATCTTCTGGCTGATGAGAGCCAGCTTGGCGCGCAGCCATACCTCGAAGGCATCAGCCAGTGGTCGGCTCTTCTGCTGCCGCACGAGGCGACGTTCCTCCGCGCTGCGGCCGCGGATCTCCTTCTCGATCCCATAGAATGCGGCGATGTGCTTCAGCGCGTCGCTCGCGATCGGAGCGGGGCCGGCTGTCGCGAGTTCGTAGAAGTTGCGCCGCATGTGCGCCCAGCAGAAGGCGAGCTCGACCTCGCCACGTTCGGCAAGCTTTGGGTAGGCGTTGTAGCCATCGACCTGCAGGACGCCCTTGAAGCCGGCAAGATGGCTGAACAGCCGCTCGGCTTTGCGGTCGGGTGCATAGACATAGGCGATGCCTGGCGGATCGAGACCGCCCCAGGGCCTGTCGTCGGCGGCATAGGCCCAGAGCTGGCCGGTTTTGGTGCGGCCCCGGCCTGGATCGAGCACCGGCACCGTCGTCTCGTCGGCGAACAGCTTGGACCTCGCGCGAAGCACCGTGAGAAGGCGCTCATGCAGCGGGCGCAGATGGAAGGCGGCATGCCCCACCCAGTCCGCCAGTGTCGATCGATCGAGAGCGATGCCCTGGCGGGCATAGATCTGGGCCTGCCGGTAGAGCGGCAGATGATCGGCATATTTGGACACCAGAACCTGGGCGACGGTTGCCTCCGTCGGCAGTCCGCCCTCGATCAAGCGGGCCGGAGCCTCGGCCTGCATGACGCCATCTTCGCAGGCTCGGCAGGCGTATTTGGGACGTCGGGTGACGACAACGCGGAACTGCGCCGGCACCATGTCCAGCCGCTCGCTCTTGTCTTCGCCGATCTGGTGCAGGTCGCCCTTGCAGCAGGGGCAGGTCTTGGCGTCGAGGTCGACCACGACCTCGATCCGCGGCAGATGCGCCGGTAGTGCTCCGCGATTGTTGCGGCGCTTGCGTGCGCGCTCCGCTCGCCCTTCCGGTGCTGTCTCGTCCTGGCTGGCTTCCGTATAGGCCGCAACCTGTTGGACGTCCTCGAGACCGAGCAGCATCTGCTCCTCGGGAAGCGACTCTGCCTTCCGGCCAAAGCGATGACGCTGCAGCTCTTTGATGATCTGGCGCAGCCGCTCGCTCTCGTGCCGCTCGGCCAGCAGCATCGCCTTCAGCGTCTCGGGATCATCAGGAAGGTTATCGCTCACAGGCAAATCAGAGCATATTCGCGCTCGCCTGACGACGTGCTCGATGCCCCTGATTCACTTCGCCGCAGCGCGGCCCACAACTATCCGGCTTGCGTCGGGACGACCGTCTCCCGTGCCGCGTGGACACGCCGCCAATCGAGCCCTTCGAGCAGCGCCGACAATTCCACCGCCGACAAACGCATCACGCCATCCTCGATCTTCGGCCAGCGGAAGACGCCTTCCTCGAGCCGCTTGGCGAACAGGCACAAACCCGTACCGTCCCAGAAGATCAGCTTGATCCGGTCCGCCCGCTTGGCACGGAACACATAAACAGCACCCGAGAACGGATCGGCCTTCATGTGCTCGCGTACAAGCATCGCAAGCCCCTCCATTCCCTTGCGGAAGTCGACCGGCTTGGTTGCCACCATTACCCGGACAGTTCCGGACGGGCCGATCACCGGCTTGCCTTCAGCGCATGGACGATGGCCGCAATCATCGCCACGTCCGCACCGCGGCCGACCCGGATAGTGACGCCTTCGGCTTCGATCTCGATGCCCCCGGCATCGCAAGGGCGAGCCCGGACATCCGGCTTGGCCTTGCGTCGCGCTGTCTTGCGCTCATGGCCAACAGCCACGGCCGGTACCATGGCGTCTACCACCGCCGGTACAAACGGCGGATCGTCAGCCATCGGCGTCGGCAACCGGCGTGCTTGCCGGCGCCAGGTGAACACTTGTTGTGGGGTCAGCCCGTGTCGTCGGGCAATCTCGGAAACGACCGCGCCTGGTACCAGCGTCTCCTCGACGATCCGGGCCTTGTCGTCCTTCGAGAACCAACGACGGCGTCCCGTCTCCGTGATCACTTCCAGCCGGCGCGCCGTCACGTCCGACTTAAGCGTATGGTCAAGCATAGACACAGGCCGATCCCTTTAAAGAGATCGTGAAACTCGCCTATCCCATGTGCCGCGAGAAGGTGGGAGCGGAACGACGCTTAC
>NZ_JBBIAM010000283.1:0-2526 GCF_054185185.1 Bradyrhizobium sp. UFLA05-153 | reverse complement strand
GCACGAGATCGGCAGGAGACGGTGTGCGAGATCCGCGCGGCGTTCTCAGGCGATGATGGTGTCCGGATTTCAGATGATGTGTACAATCTGCTGATGCGAGTCAAAGGCGAAGCCGTCCTCCTCGACCTCTTCAACTCGATGGCATTGGATCAGGCCGAGCGCGAAGCTCTCGTCAAGGAACTGCGGAGCCTGTGGGAGCAGCGCCGTGTTCGCCTCCATCCTCCCTCACGCGCTACTCGTGTAGAGAGTGACTGTGATCAAATGGCGGAGCCAGCATAAAGGCCCGTTCGATGAATATGGCTACTCAGATCGCGCAATCTGAGTTCAAGTGGGTCCAGAAGCAGGGTGTTCGCCGATGAACGAGCGCCCTGCATCGCATGGCCAACTGGCCGAGAAAGTTCTACGAGGCGATTTGTCGGCGCCATGAACCGGATAGCAGCCTCAGGCGAGACACTTCGTAGAGTTGTGCTTCCCCCTGAGCCTCCAGCTATGTCGTGGCAAGGAAAGTAAAATGCCTGTTGACGGGTCTATGAAGGAAAAGTTCGTTGTTTCTCGGCGACGTACTGGTTTTGGGGATTGCTTGTGGTCGCTGGCGGCTGCCTGGCAGTATGCCAAGCGGACAGGGCGTACACTGGTCATCGATTGGCGCGGCTCCTGTTATCTCGATGAGCCCTTCACCAACGCCTTTGGGCTGTTCTTCCAACCGATTCAAGACATCGCCGGCGTGCGCGTGATTTGCGATGACCAAGTCAATCAACTCTCACTCCCAGGGCCGTTTTTTCCGACTTGGTGGAATCGACCGTCCATCGATTGCATTTATCGGCCTGATGAACAAATTTTTCGAGAGCGGGATGAGCTGAGGAAGCTCTTCGACGCCAAAGATGATACTCAGGCGAATACCGTGGTGTGTGATGCTTGTTTGATGTGGGGGTGTGATCAAGACGCAGAGCGAGAAATATTTCGGGCCATCAAACTGCGGCCTGAAATTCAAGCGCGGATTGAAGCGATCCATCAGGAGCACTTTGACGGTCGCAGCGTAGTAGGTGTCCATGTTCGACACGGCAACGGCGAAAATATCATGGGGCATACGCCGTACTGGGCCGATCCGGAGCTTGCCTTGCGGCAGGTATGCGCTGCCATCCAAAGGGCCAAGGCGTTGCCGCACGCAAATCCAGTGAAGGTGTTTTTGTGTACGGATAGCCCGAAGGTGCTGGATCAGGTGTCGACCGCGTTTCCTGACCTCTTTACCATTTCAAAGCGCTTCCAGGCGGATCAAGCAGGACCATTACACAGTGCAGAACTGGGAGCGGAAGGCGGGTTTTCTGCTCTCACGGAGATGTACCTCCTCGCTCGATGCGATACCATCATTCGCTTTCCGCCGACCAGCGCCTTTACGCGCTATGCGCGCCTTGTGGTGCCTCGAATCATTGAGTTCGAGTTGAATGATCCCAGCCGCTTGATCATAACCGATGAGTCGCGCGAGCATCGCGTCGTCGCGTAACCTGCATAACCCACACTCTCGCGGATCATACTGCCGTGTGCATTTGCCATGCTGTTTCGCTGCTGGATGCGTTGGCAGGGGTCTTTCAAAATGCACGGCGCCGAGTGAGGCCGACAATCTTCCCGGGTTCGAGATGAGCCTTGACCGAATACGGCCGCTGGCGGGCTTGTCCGGGCCTGCTGAGGTCCGTGTACTGACAAAGCTATTCCCGGCATCAGTTAGACCAAAACGTCTTTTGAGCATTGAAAACATCGTCTCCTGTTGGACTAACAGGCGTGTCGGTGATTGGGCGGGGTCTTGGAAGTCGATAGCATCTCTCTAGATCACACCATTGCGCCGAAACAAACGCCACCGTCGGGCCAAGCCCCCCAGATCCTTGAATTGTAGGACCACTGAACCGATGAACCTGACGTATGAGGCTCACGACGTCCGATTAGCTGCTGTGGTGAGTATCGCGCCGCCGCGGTCGTCAAAGGCGTACCCGAGATATAAGCTGTCGTGCTCAAGGACCCTGTGGTCTATTCGATCGAGGGATGGTTGATGGGAAGGGCGCCGGTCGCCGCCTGGATCTCTCATGACGCGACGACGAGACCGGACTCTGCGCATCGAAGGCCATCAAGCCAAAAAAAAAGACGCGCCAGTGGTGTTTGTCGGTTCGGCGGGCAAATGACAAACTTACGGCGTCAGAACGCGTTGAAGCGTTTCCGACAAAGAGGACACTATTGTCCTGGTTGAACTTGAGAGAAAAAGAGACCAGTCGATAGCGCTTCCGTTTAGGATGGCTACTGGAGATCAAAAAGGGACAAAGCGACATCGCGCGCGGCTGTCAGAAAGCGAACGCGCTATTGCTTTAACCCGCTGAGCTGTTTGCAAGCGCGACACTGCGTCGCAAACGTGTCGGCTTGCTTCGCATTGCACTGGCCCAAATCCTGCACCGATGTGCGCGCCATATGACTGTGGCAAGGACAACGGAATGAACGATGGGTTTAGTTCTCGACATGGCAGCCGACGATGCGCTCCGGTAT
>NZ_JBBIAM010000282.1:0-2570 GCF_054185185.1 Bradyrhizobium sp. UFLA05-153 | reverse complement strand
CGCGGACTCTCCAGACTCACCGATATCGAACTCGGCGCCGAAATCGGAGCGGCTGGAAATGTGGGTAATTGAAAGCCACGCCGGATGCTTACGTCGTAAAAGCGTAAAAAATTGAAACGTTGCAGGCCGATCTGATCGAGATGGAGGCCACCGCGGTCATTGGGCCGACTTTGAAAGAGAATGCGAGCGCACGAACAAGCTCTTAGCCGAACTGCTCAACCAGCATTGAAACTATGGCCGCCCGGGAGAAGGCGGCCCTACTCCGCACGAACCCGCGGCAAAGTCGACTTCGAAACTGGAGACGCTGGAGATAATCGATGCCGACGTGGATTTCTCCAGATAAGGAATGGCAGCCGCGACTGAATTGACGGTATGCATCATGTCGGTACGAAACGATCTTTCTCAAGTCTCCGGCGTATCGTCGACCGCGAGCGCGCTGACATTGCAGACGATTGTATCGATGCCGCCGAACTCGGCGGCTGCGCCATTGATCCGGCCCTTCAGCGCGCCGGGATCGCGACATCGATGCCTTTGCCCCAAGATCTGACGCCCTTTGCCGCTAGATTTTTCGCGACCTTACCGACTTGTCGGCATTGTGCGCGCAGATCGCCACATTAGCGCCCTCGGCGGCGAACAGCTCCGCGATTGCAAGTCCGATCCCCTTGCTGCCGCCGGTCACCAGCGCGTTCTTGCCCTTTGAGTCGGAGGTCCATGATCCCTTCCAATGCTGAATGGGGCGGCCTACCTTCGGATGGCCGGCCGTCTCGTTGGTTACATCTTCTTCCAGTCGCCGGCGCCTTCGAATGCGGCGGCGGCGCGATAAATCGTCGGCTCGTCAAAATATTTGCCGATGAGCATCAACCCGATCGGCAGGCCGTCGGTCATGCCGCAGGGGATGCTCATCGCCGGATGGCCTGACGCGTTGAACGGCGCCGTGTTGGGCACCATTTCGAACGCGCGCTGTATGTAGAGCTCGCGCGGCGCGTCCGGGGGCGGCAGGGGCGTCGCCTTCATGGGCAACGTCGGCATCAGCAGCAGGTCGTAGTTGCTTAAGGCGGCATCATAGGCCGCGCGCAGCTTACGGTTCAGATTCTGGGCCTTGGAATAAAAGTGACCGCGATAGTGCTTGCTGAAGTACTGGCCGAGCAGCATGGTGATCTTGAGACTGTCGGACAATTCGTCCGCGCGATAGCGCCAGCCTGAATGGGCATCGAGCAGTGTGGTGTTGTAGAGACCACGCCAGTTGGTCCCCATGCCGTTGCCCTTCATCATGAATTCGGTGGCGCCTTCGGCGGCGATCGGCAGCCAGATCGCCGGCGCCACCATGTGCATCGGGATCGAGATTTCTTCGACCGTAGCGCCAAGCTTTTTGAAGAGATCGGCACCGGATTTGACCTTGGCATCAACATCCGACTCGGAGCTTGGATGGCCAAACCCCTCGCGCACGACGCCGATCTTCAATCCTTTGACGCCGCCGTCAAGCTCGGCGGTATACTCCGCGACCTTCGGCGCCGTTTGTCGCGGGTCAAGCCCGTCCGCACCGGCCAGCACTTCGAGCAGCAACGCGTTATCGCGCACGTTGGCCGTCATCGGCCCGGTGTGATCAATGGTGAGCTCGATCGGCATCACGCCGGTGTACGGAACCAACCCATAAGTGCCCTTCATACCGTACGTGCCGCTAAAGGCGGAGGGAATGCGGATAGACCCGCCCTGATCGCCGCCGATGGCCATGTCTGCTTCCCCGATCGCCACCACCACGGCGCTGCCCGATGATGAGCCGCCGGCCGAATAACCCATCTTATGGGGATTGTGCACGGGACCAGCCGCGCAGGTGTGGCTGCCGCCGGAGAAGCAGAAATACTCGCAGTGGGTCTTGCCGACGATGATGCCGCCAGCATCGAGGATGCGCGTGACGATGGTCGCATCCGTATCCGGCGTGTAACCCTCGAGCGTCGACGCACCGTTCATCATCGGCACGCCAGCGAGGCAAACATTGTCCTTCAACGCGATCTTCTTACCGGCCAGCTTGCCGCCCGGCGCCCCCTTGATTTCGGTCTTGATGTACCAAGCATTGAACTTGTTTTCCTCGCCTTCGGGGCGATAGCCCGGCGTGCGTGGATATTTCACCGCCGGGACGTAGTCCGCCATCGTGTCGACGGCATCGTAGGCGGCATAGTTCGCCTGCATCAGAGCGTCGTAGGACTTAAGTTCCTCCTCCCCCATGTGCATGCCGAGATCTTCGGCAACGCTGCGCAACTGATCGAGTGTGGGTCTACGGACTGCCATGGCTTCCTCCTCTGACGACGACCCGACCGTGTCAGGCCTATGTTGCGATACCGACAAACTCTCCGACCACGCTGGGGTCGCCGAGATTATCCGGAGTTCGACTTCGCGGGTTATCGTCTTGTGCCTACCGTAAATCACATCCGGCCATATTGATGGTGCAGTCCGCCTAGGACCGGTCGGCATACGATATTCCCGACCCGCTCAACGCCGCGAGGAACCGGGGCATCCTTGTTCAATGACAAATGAGTGCGCGTGGCGTTGTAGTAATCTTTGTACGATAGCAG
>NZ_JBBIAM010000281.1:0-2591 GCF_054185185.1 Bradyrhizobium sp. UFLA05-153 | reverse complement strand
CGGTGTAGCCGGGCACGTTTCCCGATCCCGCATCGCGGCTCGCGGTGTTGCAGGGACCTGCATTTGCGGAGCTGGCGTTGAATGCGAGTATAGCGCCCAAGATCATAACTTCTCTGACAGCGATCATAACCTTTTTCCTTTTGTTACCCTGAACGACTAAACAAAAGTATGAGGCCCTCGTTCCGGAGTGTCTGATTCCCGGCACTGGCAGCATGCCGTCCAAATCGTCTGCAGCCGAAGACACCAAGAAGTGGTCGCTGTCATGTGTTTAAGATGAAAACTGGCGGCGTAGATCGCACGGAGGCTCGCCGTTCACGCTGGCGGGCCTCATAAGGGCAGGGGGCAACGAGCTACCTCTATGAACCGAGGCGGTTGCCGCGCATGTCACCCCAAACTAGACGAATATCGTCGCGGAGCGCGAGAGGCCGAGGCGATGGCCGTTAACGACAAAGAGGCCAAGGAACTGCTTCTTGAGATTGCGGAGCGCTGGCAGGCTTGCCAATCAGGCCCAAAGGAATGGCTGGTAAGCCCGCCTCAGTTGGCGGCTCGTGCATTCAAGAGCCGCACATAGGTGCCGCTCTCGTGCAGTTCGAGCCAGCCGCGTGTCAACGGGCCAGGGCACGTTGACTGGGTCGCCGCGCGATAGGGGATCGAGGAAGGTCGCCGAACTCTTGAGCGGCGTAGTCTCGACCTTCCGGGGTTACAATGTGTACGTCGTAGCAGCCTGCTTTGGCGAGCTCCCAGGCTTTCTTGAGTGCCGCTTCGGGCGTACTCCTGCGATGCGCCAGCTCGCCGTGCTTGCATCTGCCTTTGATAGTAAAACTCATTTCTTCTTCTTTTTCTTGTTTTTCTTCATGGTGTCAGCCTGAGCCCGGAATGCGTCGGCCAATGACTTCATCTGATCGGCTACAAAGGCGTCGGCCGTTCGGGCGGCCGCCCGTTCGGCCACGACAGCCTGTTTACGGATTTGCTTCACAGCTCCCATAGAGGCACAACTTCTCGGGCATTGTGTTTGTTCCTGTGCGGAGAAAGATCGATCGTCGAGCCGGGCGATCAAGCGAGCGCCAATCGGGGACGTGGCTATCGCCAGGATGCGAATCTTGGATAGCGCCCGCGGGAGCCGAATTTAGGCAAGATCGCCGAAGATTTGCGCCGCGCCATGATGGCGCTGCGCTAATAGTCAGCTAATAGTCAAGGGGCCGCCGGTTCACAGGTCTGCTTCTCTGCTCGCTACGCTTCCGTTGACCTTGCCCCCAAGTTTTATCCAGTCCTGAGTTCGCTCGGGCCATTGGATTTGCCCGGTTGGGTGGTGGGAGCGACGGGAGCTGGCGCGGAGCCATCGGCATAGCGCAGCGCCAGATCCCGGCGCGGGTGATAGGTGAAGGCGAACTCGGAGGGCGTTTTCCATCCGAGCTGCGAGTGCGGTCGTGTGCCGTTGTAATCGGCACGCCAGCATCCGAGCGCGACGCGAGCCTGAGCCAGCGACGTGAACAGCGTCTCGTTCAGCAGTTCATCCCGCAGCCGACCGTTGAAGCTCTCGATGAAGGCGTTCTGCATGGGCTTGCCCGGCGCGATGTAGTGCCATGCAACCCGGCTCTGATCCGCCCATGTCAGGATAGCGTTGCTGGTCAGCTCGCTACCGTTGTCGCTGACCACCATCTTCGGCTTGCCGCGCTCGATCACAAGCCGGTCCAGCTCCCGTGCCACCCGGCTGCCCGAGAGCGAGGTATCAGCCACCAGCGCCAGGCACTCGCGGGTACAGTCATCGACCACAGTCAGGACGCGGAAGCGGCGGCCGTCGGTGAGCTGATCCGACACGAAGTCGAGCGACCAGCGGTCGTTCGGCGCCATCGGCACCGTCATTGGAGCTCGGGTGCCAATTGCGCGCTTGCGACCGCCGCGGCGGCGCACCGCAAGCTTCTCCTCCCGATAGAGCCGGAACAGCTTCTTGTGGTTGACCAGATAGCCCTCCCGCTTGAGCAGAACATGCAGGCGCCGATAGCCGAAGCGACGGCGCTCCTGGGCGATCGCCTTCATCCGCTGCCGAAGGCCAGCATCATCCACCCGGGTCGTCCGGTATCTCATAGTCATGCGGCAGCAGCCGATGGCTTTACACGCCCGCCGTTCGCTCATCCCGTGGGTGTCTACTAGATGCGCGACAGCCTTCCGCTTGGCCGCGGGCGTCACCACTTCTTTCCCAGGAGGTCTTTCAAGGCCGCATTGTCCAGCATGGCGTCAGCCAAAAGCCGCTTCAACCGGCTGTTCTCATCCTCCAGCGCCTTCAGCCGCTTGGCCTCCGAGACTTCCATCCCGCCGAATTTTGCCTTCCATTTGTAGATGCTGGCGTCGCTCACACCATGCTTACGGCACAGATCGGCAACCGGAACGCCGGCCTCGTGCTCCTTCAAAATCCCGATGATCTGTTCTTCCGTAAAGCGGCTGCGCTTCATGCTCCGGTCCTCGGCGTAGGCCAGAGCGAACTTCAAACTGGATTAAGCCCGTGGGGCAAGGTCACCGTGCAAGCAACAGCGAAGTTTTCGCAGATTGACGCAAACGCTTGTTTGGCTTCAGCAGTCTCAAAGCAAAACCGC
>NZ_JBBIAM010000280.1:0-2572 GCF_054185185.1 Bradyrhizobium sp. UFLA05-153 | reverse complement strand
GATGTGTATAAGAGACAGCGCTAGCCCCACAATGCCGGCGATCGCGCGAGCAAGCGCTTTGAGCGAACTTCGATCCCGGGTCTCGCCCGCTAATATCGAGCTTGCCCGCAAGGGCTTGGCCGATCCTGATCCGATGGTTCGGATTGGTGCCCTCGAGATGCTCGACGGCCTTCCAGGCGACCGGCTCTGGCCCCTGGTCTCACCCCTGCTCTCCGATTCAAGCCGTGGCGTTCGTATCAGGGCAGTGTCGGTGCTGGCTGCGGTGCCCGCTGCCAACCAGCCCGTCTCCGATCGTGCGGCTTACGAGACGGCAACAGCCGAGTTCATCGCCGCGCAACGTTTCAACGCTGATCGACCTGAAGCTCGCTCAGCGCTCGGAAACTTCTTCGTCAGTCGCGGACTCACCACCGACGCAGAGAGCGAATACAAGAGCGCACTGCGCCTTAGCGCGCAATATGCGCCTGCCGCGATCAATCTCGCAGATTTGTACCGACGACTTGGCCGTGAGGGTGACGGAGCGAGCGTGCTGAGGACAGCCATCGTATCGTCCCCCCGGGACGCAGGACTGCACCATGCGCTCGGGCTCACCCTGACGCGACAGAAGTTGCCGGATGATGCACTCAGCGAGTTCCGCGACGCGACCGAGCTGGAACCTGAGCGGGCGCGCTACGCCTATGTTTACGCCGTGGCGCTGCATTCATCGGGCCGCATCGATGATTCGATGAAGGTTCTGAAGGAGAACCTGGCCCGGCATCCCGAAGATCGCGATACCCTGTTGGCGCTGGCGACCTTCAGCCGCGACTCCGGAGATCTAGGTACCGCACTCGACTATCTCGAGCGCCTCTCCCATCTCGCGCCAAACGACCGCAACCTGGCTCGTCTAACCGACGAACTCCGCGCACGTTTGAAACAATAGCCATTGATACGTGACTATTGGCTGAATGCACTGCTGATGCCGCGCTGGACTTGATCCAGGGCTATCATCGTGGGAAGCGGCATCGTGAGTGGCGGTTTTGTTCGCCTAAGCGGGCAGCAGAACATAGGCCAGCACCACGTAGGCGGTGAGCGCGCCCACCAGAATGATCCACCATTGTCGCCCATTGATTTCGCCGGCAGTGCCACTGTTGCTTGTCAGCTGCCTTGCTCGGCCCTCATTCAACAACGCTTCGCACCATGGCCTCTCGACCTTCACAACGGTCGTGCGACGCTGTTGGAAAACTGCAGGGGGTTGTGCGCGGCAACTGTGACACCCGAGACACAGTCCTCGAACAAACAGCAGGAGGGCGGGAGGCTTGCCGATTTGGCATAGACGCAGACCCCCGGTACCGGACTATGTTGACGCCGTGGGCATATTCTTGGGGACTTGGGAGAATTAGGGCTTAGAAGAATTAGGGGACTGACACATGCGGGATCTTGGATCGAGGTCAGCACTGCGTCTTTTTTGCATTGGATTACTTGCCGCTCTATTCGCGCTTCCAGTTCGAAGCGCTCTTGCCGATGAAGGCGGCGTCAGTTTTTGGATACCGGGATTCTTTGGCAGCCTCGCGGCCGTTCCCGCCCAGGCGCCCGGATGGTCCGTGACTTCGATCTATTATCATGACTCGGTTTCCGCCGGCGGTAACGTCGCTCTGGCGAGGGAGTTCCAGATTCGCAACGTTCCCGCGAATCTGACGGCCAGCTTCACCGGCAACGTCAATGCAAGCGTGAATGTTGACTTGATGGTCCCGACCTACACCTTCGCGACACCGGTCTTGGGTGCTCAGGTCTCTGTTGCTCTCTTAGGGCTCTACGGGGCCAATTCGACCTCGCTCGCGGGAACGCTCGCAGGAACATTGGCGGGGCCGCTCGGCGGCACTGTTCCATTCTCGCGCTCCGATGCCATCAACAGCACGGTCGTGGGATTTGGCGACCTGATCCCATTCTATGAAATGAAATGGAATGCCGGCGTCAACAACTACATGGTTTACGCCACCGGCGACATCCCGGTCGGCAGGTACGACTCGATGCGTCTTGCGAACCTAGGGATCGGGCACTGGGCTGCCGACGTCGGCGGCGGCTACACCTATTTCGACCAAAAGACCGGGCGGGAAGCTTCGGCGGTGCTCGGATTCACGTACAACTTCAAAAACCCTTCCACCCAATATCAAAACGGGGTGGACATGCATCTCGACTGGGGTGTGTCGCAATTCCTGACCAAGCAGTGGCAGGTCGGCCTTGTCGGTTACCTCTATCAGGAGTTGGGCTGCGACAGCGGCTCCGGTGATCGCGTCGGCTGCTTCCGCTCGCGGGTCGCCGGCGTCGGCCCGCAGCTCGGCTACATTTTTCCGCTCGGAGACAAGCTGCAGGGCTATCTCAACCTGAAGGCCTACGGCGAATTCGCCAATGAAAATCGGCCGGCGGGCTGGAACCTCTGGCTGACGTTCAATCTTTCGCCTGCGGCAGCAACGCCGCCGACGACGCCCTCGAGGCCAATTTTCACGAAATAGAATGGTCGGCTAGGTCGTGTGGACACTTATCGCAGCCAAAGCACGGTGGCTGCGATGGTGACGATGGCAAGGTAGTTTCGGGCAGT